>NZ_MUOA01000028.1:0-52196 GCF_002001065.1 Pseudomonas sp. A25(2017)
CGGCGGCCCACGGAGCAATGCCGGAGTGAGGGCACACCGAGCCTAAGCGAGGTGCCGAGTGGTGGGGCATATAGCGTTTTGCTTACTTTTGCGCTTCTCAAAAGTGAGCCGCTGTAAGAGCGGAACCCTAAGCCGCCGTTACCGCAGCAACGGATATACACACCCCCCCATCCCAAAAAACCCCAAAAAAAACGGCGCTTCCAATTTCTGAAGAAGCACCGTTTTTGAGTGACCAACACTACCCACAAGGCGGGTCTCTTTCATTCCCGCAAGAATCAGAACTCCGGGGTGTACTTCACCGAGAACATCAAGTTCCGCGGATCACCGAAGTTATTGTTGCCATCGAGCTGGTTGTAAGCGGACGTTATGTACGTCTTGTCAAACAGGTTGTTGGCATTGAGCGCCAAAGCGATTTCCGGCGTCAGCTGGTAGCCGATACGGGCATTCCACACGGTATAACCCGGTATGTCGGTCTTTTCTTGGTAAACCAGTGTGTGGCTTTGGGTGGTAAAGCCCAGGCCAGCGCTGACGCGACTCCAATCGCCGGTCAGTTGATAGTTACCCCACACCCGCAGCATGTGTTTCGGCGTCCAGCTACTGAAGACAACACCTTCCTTCCCCGGCTCCTCCAGGTACTTGGTGGTGTTGTAGGTGTAGCCCGCGAACAACTGCAGATTGTCTACCACTTCACCACTGATTTCGGCATCGAAACCCTGGCTGCGCACTTTCCCCGAGGCAGCCGAGCAATACCCGCCCTCACATACCATCCCTCCGGCGGTGTCTTCGATAGCACGGTTCTCGTGATCGTAACGGAAGATGGCCAGGGAGGTATTGACCCGACCGTCCATCAGCTCACCCTTGAGGCCGACTTCGTAGTTGGTGCCAACGATGGGCTTGAGCACCGAACCGCTGGTATCGACCTCGGTCTGGGGCTGGAACACATCAGTGTAGCTGGCGTACACCGCCCACTCACGGCTCAGGTCATAGATGATACCGCCGTAGGGCGTGACCACTCCGGTTTCAGTTCCGGTGCTTGCCGTGTATGGGGTAATACCGGCTGAGTCCTCGGTTCTCGATTTGTAGCTGAAGTCATACCAGCTGACCCGGGAACCCAGCACCAGCGTCAGATCATCGATAGGCTTCACGCGCCAGGTGCCGTAGACACCCTTCTGGCGGATATCGTACTTACTGAGGACGCCCCGCCCGAGCGGGGCGTTGATCAGGCTCTCGTAGCTGATGTCCGGACGATCATTGTTCAGATCGAAGATGAAGTCGCTGGTATTGTTGAATGTTCGGGCGTAGCGATCATCCGTCTCCAACTGCGAGAAGTTGCCGCCGAGCATGACTTCCTGTTCCATCGACAAGGCTTCGAACTTGCCGGTCAGGTTCATGTCCAGACCAGACTTCGTGGACTGGAAATCAGTCACGAAGTCGGCATATTGCACGCCACTGCCATCAGGGTTGAGACCGCCAAGCCTTTGCACTCGCTGGTTTTTCGCCCGGTTATCTTCGGTCATGTACACGGCACCCACCTTGAACGCCCAGTCCTCGTTGAACCGATGCTCCAGGTCGGTGTAGTAGGTGGTGACATCGATTTCCGAACGGTTCCAACGCGCACCCGTGTAGGTCGAACGCGACACGTCCGGCATCGAACCGTTGGCGTAGCGTGGCAGGCCACGGATGTTGCCGCGCGATTCGCCATTCGATTGGCTGACCGCGAAGCCCAGGGTGGTGTCTTCGCTCAGGTCGACGTCCAACGCACCGTACAGCGAGTGGGTCTTGTTCCACGCATAGTCGACAAACGAGTTGCTCTGGTCTTCATCGATGACGACGCGGCCGCGGATGTTGCCGGCCTGGTTCAGCGGGCCGCCAGCGTCCAATTGCAGACCGTAGTGATCCCAGGAACCGGCCTTGCCGGTCAGGGTAACGGTCGGTGCATGCTGGCCACGCTTGCGCACCAGGTTGACGGCGCCACCGAGGCTGCCAGTGCCTTGCAGCAGGCCGGCCGCGCCGCGCATGATTTCCAGGCGGTCGAAGAAGATCAGGTCCTGTGTCGCCCAGTTGCCCAGCGAATAATTGTTACGCAGGATCGGCACACCATCGTATTGCCAATCGTCGATCTGGAAACCGCGTGACGACAGGATCATGCCTTGGCCGACGCCCTGCAGGCCGACGATGCCGGTGGTCTGGTTGACGGCGTCCTTGAGGCTGACCAGGTTCTGGTCATCCATCTGCTTGCGCGTCATCACGGTGATCGACTGGGGAATTTCCTTGAGGGTGTGGGTGCCCTTGCCGAGGGTCACGGCCTTGCTGGTGTAGGAATGACTGCCTTCGGTTGTCGCGTCCAACGCTTGTGCACTGATGGTGGTCGCACCCAGCTCAAGGCCTCCCGTGGCAGGGCTGCGCATCAGCATCAGGGTATTGCCCTCGAGGCTGTAGCCCACGCCTGTGCCCTTGAGCAATTCGGCGATGGCCGCCTGCGGGCTCATTGTGCCGCTGACGCGGGTGCTTTTCAGCCCGGCCATGTCGCCAGCGTTGTAGATCACTTGCTGGTTGGTCTGCTGACCGAACGCTTGCAGTGCCTGCGGCAGCGGTTGCGCAGGAATGTTGATGCTGACGTCTTCTGCCATCACCTGAGCGCTGAGGGGCAGTACGCAGACCAACCCCAGACCGGCCAACACCCGCCGCGAGCGCAGGCCGCGGGACATGACGAGTGCCCTGAACAGAGGTTTCAACTCATGAATGGATGACATCGTGCTCTCTATTATTGGTCGAAGTAAAAGTCCATGGGCCTAAGGGCCCGCCGCTCGCCAGCACCTGTGAACCCGAACGGTCGATTGCCTCAGGGCAATGTGTCAGTGCGTGGCCGACCCGATTTGCCCACATACCTAAGTAGGACGCAGCATCTGCCAAAACCGGAATGACTTTACTTATCATTCGCGAAAAAGATAAAAAAGGCCGGCTCTGTTAGGCGCCGGCCTTTTTAATCCTGGATTCCATGTACACAGCCAATACCAGGGTTGCGAACACAACTGTGGCGAGGGAGCTTGCTCCCGCTGGGCCGGTCCGACGCTTCGGGCGAAGCGGCCCCAAGATTTTGCGGTCGCTGCGCAACCGAGCGGGAGCAAGCTCCCTCGCCACAATAATGTGTGTCAGGCAGCTCCTCGCTAAATCCTCTTCCCATCCAATCGTTCTACAGGTGGGCGCGCTCCAACCCGGCGTGCCGCCGTCCCCAGCCCATGCGGTGAATGCCCCGCGATGGCGTTCGCCCTTTCATCTAGCAGGAAACCTCCATGAGCCAACCAAAACGCGGGGTGATCAATGAATTATTCACCCTGCTCAAACCCTTCCGGCTGATTGTCATCGGCGCCATCCTGCTGGGCATGGTCGGTGGCCTCAGCGTGACCGTGCTGCTGGCGACCATCAACAAGGTGCTGCATGCCGAAAGCGGGCTGAGCCACACCGTGGTGGGGGTGTTCGCCGGGTTGTGCCTGCTGGCCCTGATCAGTTCCATCTGTTCCGACATCGGCACCAACTACGTCGGCCAGAAGATCATCGCCAAGCTGCGCAAGGAACTGGGGGAAAAAGTCCTGTCGGCGCCCATCCAGCAGATCGAACGCTACCGCAGCCATCGCCTGATCCCGGTGCTGACCCACGACGTCGACACCATCAGCGACTTCGCCTTCGCCTTCGCCCCGCTCGCCATTTCCCTGACCGTCACCCTCGGTTGCATGGGTTACCTGGCGATGCTGTCGTGGCCGATGTTCCTGATGATGGTCGTGGCAATCATCATCGGCACCGTGGTGCAGTACATCGCCCGCGGTCGTGGGATCAAGGGCTTCATGGAGGCTCGCGATTCCGAGGACGAATTGCAGAAGCACTACAACGCCATCGCCGAAGGCGCCAAGGAGCTGCGCATCCATCGCCCCCGTCGGCACCGCATGTTCGTCTCGGGCATCGAGCACACCGCCAACAAGATCTGCGACACGCAGATCCGCTCGGTGAACATTTTCGTGATCGCCAAGACCTTCGGCTCGATGCTGTTCTTCGTGGTGATCGGCCTGGCCCTGGCCCTGCAGTCGCTGTGGCCGAGCGCCGACAAAGCGGTGATGAGCGGTTTCGTGCTGGTGTTGCTGTACATGAAAGGCCCGCTGGAACACCTGATCGGCACCCTGCCCATCGTCAGTCGTGCGCAGATCGCCTTCCGCCGCATCGCCGAATTGTCGGAACAGTTTTCATCCCCGGAACCGCACTTGCTACTCAACGACCAGGGCCAGCCGAAAACGCCGGTGCAGACGCTGGAACTGAGCAATGTGGCCTACAGCTTCCCGGCGGTGGAAGGCGCCACGCCGTTCCGCCTGGGGCCGGTGAACCTGAAGATCAACCAGGGCGACATCGTCTTCATCGTCGGTGAAAACGGCTGTGGCAAGACCACGCTGATCAAGCTGCTGTTGGGCCTCTACGCGCCGCAGCAAGGGGAAATCCGTCTCAACGACCACGCCGTGACGGCCGTGACCCGCGATGACTATCGCCAGTTGTTCACGACGATTTTTGCCGACTACTACCTGTTCGACGACATCGTCCAGGGCGACACCCATATCCCGGACGACGCCAACCAATACCTGCAACGCCTGGAGATCGCCCACAAGGTCAGCGTGCGCGACGGCGCCTTCACCACCACCGACCTGTCCACCGGCCAGCGCAAGCGCCTGGCGCTGGTCAATGCATGGCTGGAAGAGCGTCCGGTGCTGGTCTTCGACGAATGGGCCGCCGACCAGGACCCGACCTTCCGGCGGATTTTCTACACGGAGTTGCTGCCGGATCTCAAGCGCCTGGGCAAGACCATCATCGTGATTTCCCACGACGATCGTTACTTCGACGTGGCCGACCAATTGGTGCGCATGGAAGCCGGCCGCGTCATCACCGAACTGCAACCCGCGTAAATAATCACGATTCTCATTCTGGTTTTTCTGGGGTGGTGCGTCCTAATTAAGAATTGATCACAACTACACCCTATTAAAACTAAAACCTGCAAGAGTGAAACACATGCCAGCAACTCCGGGGATTCCACGTTTTACCAAGGCACTGATCATGCGCCGCCTGTTGCAACCAGGCTTCAGCGCCACCGCGTTCAGCCTGGCACTGGCCATGCCGTTCAGCGCGCAGGTCCAGGCACAGGAAGTCGATCTGAACATTGCGGCGCAGTCGCTGGCGAGTGCCCTGCAGGCGTTGAGCAATCAAACGAACATGCAAGTGCTCTACAGCGCCGATGATGTCCAGGGCCTGCGCAGCCAGCCGGTCAGTGGCCGGTTGTCGCCGGCGCAAGCGTTGTCGCAGATGCTGGTGGGGACCGGCGTCATGTTCACTATCCAGGGCAACACGGCCAGCGTGCGCGCCAGGACGGCGGGGGATTCGCTGGAACTGGGCGCCACCACCATCACCGGTAAATCTGCGGAATCGGCCTACGGCCCGGTGGACGGCTACGTCGCCACCCGCAGCGCCACCGGCACCAAGACCGACACACCGATCCTGGAGATCCCGCAGACCATCAACGTGGTCACCGCCGACCAGATCGCCGTCCAGGGCGCACGCAACCTGACCCAGGCCTTGCGCTACACGCCGGGCCTGGACACCAGCGGCTTCACCGACCGCAACACCATCGCCGATGAAATCACCAGCCGCGGGTTCGCGCCGACACAGCTGTACCTCGACGGTGCCTACCTGCCCTATGCCGGCAGCCTGGGCGGCGCGCCGCAAATCGATCCGTATACCCTGGAGCGCATCGAAGTGCTCAAAGGCCCCTCATCGGTGCTGTACGGACAGAACCAGCCCGGCGGCTTGATCAACATGGTCTCCAAGCGACCGACCACTGAACAGCGCAGCCAGATCAAACTGGGCGCGGGCAGCTACGACCGGGTCAACGGCGCGTTCGACACCAGCGGCCCAATCGACGATCAAAAGGAATTCAGCTACCGCGTCATCGGCGTGGCGAAAAAAGGCAACCAACAAGTCGATCACACCCACAGCGAACGCATGCTGCTGGCGCCAAGCCTGACCTGGGCACCCAACGAAGACACTTCGTTGACGGTGCTGGCGCAGATCCAGCGCGACGACGGCCTGGAGGACTATCAAGCCCTGCCGATGATCGGCTCCCTGAAGCGCGGCCCCAACGGCCAGCGGATCGACCGGGACTTTTTTTCCGGCGACACGCGGTGGAACGACTACAAGCGTGAGCAGTTCGTTCTCGGCTACGACTTCAGCCACAACCTCACCGATGACCTGACGTTCCGCTCCACGGCTCGTTACACCGATGTGCGTGACCAGTATCGGGGCTTCTACCTGCGTGGTTTCGTTGGGAATGACCAGACCCAGGCCACTCGCAACAAACTCGACTGGCAGCAGCACAACACCGCCTACACCGTCGATAACAACCTGGAATACAAATTCAACACCGGCGCCCTCGAGCACACCACCCTGGCGGGCGTGGACTATCGCCATTTCAACCGTAAATACAAGGGTTACAACATCACAGGTGCGCCAATCGACCTGTACGGCAATAACAACAACTACGACACCAGCGACGTGACCCCGACGCTGGACACCCAATGGGACAACACCGTTCGCCAGACCGGCGTCTACCTGCAAGACCAGATCAAGCTGGACAAGTGGATCCTGACCGTGGGTGGCCGCCAGGACTGGGCCGAAGTGGACAACAAGGACCTGCTGGCAGGTACTGTTTCCTCACTGCGTGACAACAAGTTCACCGGCCGGATCGGCCTGACCTATGTCACCGATTTCGGCCTGGCGCCCTACATCAGCTACTCGGAATCCTTCCTGCCGACCACGGGCACGGACGCTAGCGGCAATGCCTTCAAGCCGACCGAGGGTGAACAATATGAAGTGGGTGTGAAGTACCAGCCGTTCGACAAAACGATGATTACCGCCTCGGTGTTCCAGATCAAACAGAAGAACCTGGTCACCGGCGACCCTGCCGATCCCCAGAATTCGATCCAGTCGGGCCAGGTACGTTCACGGGGTGTCGAGCTGGAAGTCAAATCCACCGTCGACAACATCGAAGTCATGGCCGCCGCCACTTACCTCGACTCGTTCTACACCAAGGACAACTACGGCAACGAGGACAACCGCAGCGAGCAACAGGCGCCGTTCTCCGCCACACTGTGGGCCAACTACCACTTCACCCAGGCCACCCTCAATGGCTTGACCTTCGGCGCAGGCGCCCGCCACACCGGCCGCAAGCCGGGCGACGCGGCCAACTCGTTCGACGTCCCAGCCTACACCGTGTTCGACACCACCATCAGCTATGACATGGGCAAGGCCACCTCGAGCCTGCGTGGCGTCACCACCAGCCTGAACGTGCAGAACGTCTTCGACCGCGAATACGTGTCCAACTGCAACTACTCGTTCGGCTGCTACTACGGCCAGGAACGCGTGGCCTCGCTGGACGTGACCTACGATTTCTAAGCAACACCGCACACAAAAAAACCGGGCCTGGCCCGGTTTTTTTGTGCCTACCAATACGGTACATGGGCAATACCCTGTGGGAGCGAGCCTGTTCGCGATGCGGTGTTTCAGTCACTTCAGATGCCGGCTGCCCCACCGCTTTCGCGAGCAGGCTCGCTCCCACAAGGGATTTGTGGCGTATGCAAATCCTCAGACCACCCAAACACAACTGTGGGAGGGCTGTGGCGTGTGCACATCCTGAGACCACCCCCACAGGGAATGGTGGGCCCTCAGGCGGTCAGTGCAATCCGCAGCACCTGGCTCAACTGCCCATACACCTCGTCAATCTCCGGCACCACGCTCTGCAAGCGCAGGTAGTCGTGGATCAGGCCGGTGTATTCGATCAGTTCCACGCTCACCCCCTGCGCCTGCAAACGCCGGGCGTAGGCGCGGCCTTCGTCGAGCAGCGGGTCATGGCCGGCCAGGGCGATCAGGGCCGGAGCCAGGCCTGGGTAACCGGGCGCCAGCAGGGGCGAGAAACGCCAGTCCAGGCGATCGGTGGGCTCATTGGCGTAGTGCCGGTAGAACCACTCGAGGGTTTCGCTCTCCAGCAGATAACCTTCGCCGAACAACTCGGTGGACGGGCTGCTGGTGGACGCATCGGTCACCGGGTAGCAGAGCAATTGAAAGCACGGCTTGACCGCCAGCAAGGCGGGTTCCAAGGCCGATTGCAGCGCCAGCACCGTCGCCAGGGTCGCGCCGACGCTGTCGCCGCCGAACGCCACGCGGCTCAGGTCCAGGCCTTCGGCGCCTGCCTTTCGGGCCAGCCAGTCGAGGGCGTCGGCGCCGTCGTTCAGCGGGGTCGGGAAGGTGTGTTCCGGGGCCAGGCGATAGCCCACCGACAACACCGCGCAGGGTGTCCGGGCACAGAATTCGCGGCAGACGCCGTCGTGGGAGTCCAGGCTGCCGACCACATAACCACCGCCGTGAAAGTACACCAGCACCGGCAGCGCCTGGGTCGAAGCCGTGGCGGGACGGTACAGCCGCAGCGCCAGCGTCGCGCCGTCACGGGTCGTGAATGAGTGCGCGGCGCACTGCACATCCGCCGGAGCGTTCCAGCGCAATTGTACCGTGGTGCGCTCGAACGCCTCACGGGCCTGGGCCGGCGTCGACAGGTAAAACGGCCCGGGACCCTCGGCCTGGCTTTCTTCGGCCAGGTCGAGGAAGGCATTGAGTTCCGGATGCAGAGACATCGCAGGGGTTCCTTATGAAAAAAAAAACAGTACCGGGCAGCCCGATGACGCCCTGTAGGAGCTGCCGAAGGCTGCGATCTTTTGACTTTTGCTTGGGACTCAAGCGCCAGCGGAAAGATCGCAGCCTCGTTGCACTCGTCAGCTCCTACGCCGCCTGCGCCACGCAGTGCTCGATCAACGCTTCCAGTTCCTCCTGGTACGCACGCATCAAGCCCTCGACAGTCTCGGCACGGTAGCGGCGGGTGCTGAAGATGCAACGCAGCGCCAGGCGCCCGTCGTACACCTGCCCCACCACTTCCAGCCAGTTGCCCAGCGCGGCATGGGGGCTGTAGCAACTGCCGTAGCTTTCCGCCGCCGGCACCAGCAATGCCTTGTCGTCGAAGCTCTGGTCGAACTGCCCCAGGTAGTTGAACGTCACCCGTGCCTGAGGCGCACGCCCCAAGGTGGCGGCCATTGGCTCGCCGCTCATGTAGCGCAACACGCCGTAACCCAAGCCCTTGTTCGGCACCGCGGCCAATTGCCGTTGCACCGCCCGCACCGACGTGCCGATATCCGCTTCAGGGTTCGGGGCCAGGCGCACCGGGAACATGCTGGTGAACCAGCCCAGGCTGCGGCTCAGGTCGATGTCCTTGACCAGGTCCTCGCGACCATGCCCCTCCAACTGGATCAGCACCGAAGGCTGCTGGCTCCAACGGCACAACACCCGACTCAGCGCCGCCAGCAACACGTCATTGATCTGCGTCTGGTAGACCGCCGGCACTTGTTTAAGCAACTGCTGGGTGTGCTGTTCCGACAGGCTCATGTGCGCGACCGACTGGTACTGCACCTGGTTCTTGCCCCGCAAGTTGTCACACGGCAACTCGCTGCCCGGTTGGTCGATCTGTTCCAGCCACCAGGCTTTTTCCTGCGCCGGATAATCCAGCGCATAGGCTTGCAGGCCCTCGGCCCAGGCCCGGTAGCTGCTGGTGCGAATCGGCAGGTTCGGCGCCTGGCCTTCACTGTAGGCCGTATAAGCCGTCTGCAAATCCTGCAGCAGCAAACGCCACGACACCGTGTCGATGACCAGGTGATGAATGACCATCAGCACGCGAACTTCACCGTTGCCCAAGGTCACCTGTGCCGTACGCCACACCGGGCCGTTGTGCAGATCGAGGCTGCGTTGCACCTGTTCGGCGTACAACTCCAGCTCGGCTTCATCGGCCACGCTGTGCTGCCACAACAAGGGTTCGTTGGCCCACTGCGCCTGCATTTCTGCCAACGCCTGGTAATGCTGCAGATGACGCCCGCCAACTTCGCTGAAGCGCAGGCGCAAGGCGTCGTGCTGCTGCATCATGCCGCGCAATGCCAATTCCAGTGCCGTCAGGTTCAACCCCTGGCGGGCCCGCAGCATCAGTGCCTGGTTGTAGTGATGGGGTTCGTTCATGCGCTGGTCGAACCACCACTGCTGGATCGGAATCAGGTTGAACTGCCCTTCGGCGGCCACCTGGGTCACATCCTCGGCCGTCACGGCGAGCGTATTCGAACGCTGGTCGAAAATCGCCTCGATGGTCTGGCCGCGCATCAGGTCCCGCAGCTTGAGCTCCATCTTCAGCTCGCCATGGTTGCGCACCCGCGAGACCACTTGCAGGCTGAGGATCGAGTCACCGCCCAACTCGAAGAAATTGTCGGTGATGCCCACCCGCTCGACTTGCAACACATCAGCCCAGACCTCGGCCAACAGTTGCTCATCGCGGTTGCGCCCCGGCACATACTCGGCGCCCTTGAACTCCGGCTCCGGCAGGGCCTGGCGATCGAGCTTACCGTTTGGCGTGACCGGCAACGCCTCCAGGCAGATAACCTGGGCCGGCACCATGTAGTCCGGCAATTGCACCCGCAGTTCAGCCTTGAGCCGATCGCCGATGGCCACACCGTCGGGGGTGACCACGTAGCCGATCAGTTGCTTGCCCGAGGCGCTGTCGCGGGCGATCACCAACGCATCGCTGACATCGTCCAGTTGCCGCAGGCTGGCCTCGACTTCCCCCAGTTCGATGCGGAAGCCCCGCACCTTGATCTGGTGGTCGATACGCCCGACGTAATCGAGCACGCCGTCGGCGCGCTGGCGCACCAGGTCGCCGCTGCGGTACAGGCGATCGCCCGGCTGGCCGAATGGGTCCGGCACGAAGCGCTCGGCACTCAGGTCCGGGCGACGATGATAACCACGGGCGATGCCCGCGCCACCGATGTACAACTCGCCGGCGATGCCCGGTGGCAATGGGTTGAGGTGGTCGTCGAGCACATACAAGGCGCGCTCGCCCACCGCACGCCCGATCGGCGCGTAGGCGGCCTCGCAACGTTCGCTGGCCGGCACCTTCCACAGCATGGGGGTGACCACGGTTTCCGTCGGGCCGTAGCCGTTGGTGAAGAATTGCGGACGCAGCGCTGCCTTCACCTGCTCGAAGGTCTGGTCCGGCACCGCATCGCCACCGAAGCAGTACACCCGCACTGGCGGTGGCGCCAGTGGGCTGTTGGCGGCGTATTCGGCCAGTTGCTTGAGGTAGGCCGGCGGGAAGCAGGCGATGGTAATGCCATGGCGGTGCAAGGCGTCGAAGGTCTGCTCCGGTGTCCACAGCGCGCCGTCGCGAATCACCAGGGTGCCGCCGCGCAGCAACGTGCTCAACCAGCGTTCATGGGCGCCGTCGAAGGCGAACGACATGAAATGCAGCTCACGAGTGCGCTCGTCCATGTCATACAGCCCGGCGATGGCCTGGCAGTGCATGCTCATCGGCCCGTGCGCCACGGCGACGCCTTTGGGTCGACCGGTGGAACCCGAGGTGTAGATCAGGTAGGCCAGGTTGCCGCCGAGCAAACCGCTACGCGGCGGCTCATCGCTGTAGCCACGGCTGTCGAAACCGTCGATGGCCAGGCGCGCCAAACCGTCGAGATCCGGCAAGCGCCCCTGTACCCGGCTGTGGGTCAGCAACAGCGCCATGGCCGAATCTTCGATCATGAACGCCAGGCGCTCGGGTGGGTAATCGATGTCCAGCGGCACATACGCCGAGCCGCTTTTCATCACTGCCAGCAGCGCCACGACCATGTCCACCGAACGCTCCAGGGCCACGCCGACCACCACTTCCGGGCCGGCGCCGAGTTCGATCAAGCGGTGGGCCAGGCGGTTGGCCCGGCGCTCCAGTTCGCCATAGTCCAGCGCGTCGTCGCCACACACCAGCGCCGTGGCCTGCGGACGCGACTGGGCATGGCGGCCAATCAGTTCCGGCAACAGCTGCGGCTGATAGTCGCCGTTTGGCGCCGCGCTCCATTGTTCGAAGGCCTGCCACTCTTGCACCGACAAACGTTGCAGATTGCCCAGGCGCGCGTGGGGTGCATGGATCATCGCTTCCAGGGTGTCTTCCATGGTCCGGCGGATGCGTTCCACCGCTTCGACGCTGAAGGCGTTGCGCAGGAACAGGTACTCAATGGACAGCGTTTCGCCCAGGTTGACCGCCAGGTCCATCGGGAAGTTGGTCACGTCATGATTGCGCGACTCGCCAAAGCTCAGGCCGGTGTCCTGCTGGTCGCCCAGGCGTTCGTCGATGGGGTAGTTCTCGAATACGATGATGCTGTCGAACAAGCCCTGCCCGCCCAGACCCGACCAGCGCTGGAGGTCCGCCAGCGGCGCATGGGAATGCTCACGAAGGTCGAGGTTGTAGGCCTGCAACTGTTGCAGCCATTGATCCAGTGGCTGCTCGGGGTCCAGGGTCTGGATCACCGGCAAGGTGTTGATGAACAGGCCGAGAATGTTGTCGGCGTTGACCAGCCCCGCCGGACGCCCGGCGACGGTGGCGCCGAAGACCACGGTGTCCTGCCCGGTAAAGCGTTGCAGCAACAGCAACCACGCCCCTTGGATCAAGGTATTCGGGGTGATCTGCAAGGCGCGGCAAGCCTGTTGCAGGCGAGCGGTCTGCGTCGCGTCCCAGCGCGAATACAGCGCCTCGTGCCCCGGCAATGCCTCGACATGTCGTGGGAACATCGCCTGGTTGAGGGAGGTTGCCTGCTCCAGGGCGTCGAGGCGGCTGCGCCAGAAGCGTTCCAGCGCACCCTGGTCCTGGCGTTGCAGCCATTCGATGAACTCGCGGTAGCGACCGTTGCGGCTGGGCACCTGCCCGTGGGCGTAGAACTGCAACACTTCACCGAACAACCGCGAACTGCTCCAGCCGTCCATGAGGATGTGGTGGCAGGTCCAGATCATCTGGTAGCGATCATCTTCCAGGCGCAGCAACAGCACCCGTTGCAGGGGCGCGCGGCTCAAGTCGAAACCGGCCAGGTAATCGGCAGTCGCCCGGGCGCTGATCGCCTGCTCGCTGATGTCCTGTCCACGCCAGTCTTCGACCTGCAACGGCAACTCAACCTGGCGATGGACGATTTGCACCGGCACGCTCAAGCCATCCTGCCAGTGGAAACTGGTGCGCAGGATGTCCTCGCGCTCGATCACCGAAGTCCAGGCCCGGGCGAAACGCTGCGTGTCCAGGCCAAGCACCGGCAGGCAGATCTGGTTGATGTACAAGCCGGTGCTGTCATCGGCCAGGGTATGGAACAGCATGCCGTCCTGCATCGGCGACAGCGGATAGATGTCCTCCACCTGCGCCACCGGCACCGGCAGGCCGTTGAGTTGCGCCTGGCTCAGGCGCGCCAGCGGGAAGTCGGAAGGTGTCAGGCCCAAGTGCCCGTCGGTGCAGCAATGGTCGATCAGTTGCTGCAACGCCACCGCGTAGGCATCGGCCAACTGCTGCAGCGTGGCCTCGTCGAAGACATCGCCACTGAAGGTCCAATCGAGGGACAACTGGCCATTGAAGATCCGACCATCGATGGTCAGCCAGTTGCCCAGCGCCACATCATCGCCATGCCCTGCGCCACTGCCCTCCTCACTCGGCACGAACAGCGCCTGCTCATCGAAGCTCTGGTCGAATTGCCCCAGGTAGTTGAAGGTGATGCGCGCTGGCGGCAGTTTTGCCAACCGCTGTTGGACCGCTTCGGCACCGAGGTAACGCAGCACGCCATAGCCCAAGCCCTTGTTCGGCACTGCGCGCAGTTGTTCCTTGACCCGCTTGATCGACTCGGCAGGATCGCTCGCCGGCGTCAGCAACACCGGGAACAGGCTGGTGAACCAACCGACGGTGCGGCTCAGGTCGATGCCCTCGAACAGTTCTTCGCGGCCATGGCCTTCGAGTTGCACCAGGCAGGCCGGTTGCCCGGTCCATTGGCAGACCACTTGCGCCAGTGCGCTGAGCAGCAAATCGTTGACCTGGGTGCGATAGGCCGTCGGCGCTTGCTTGAGCAAACGCTGGGTCTGGTTGGCATCCAGGCGCGTGCTCACCGAACGACCATGGGCCGCGGCCTGGCTGCCCTCGGGACGGGCCCGTGGCAACGGCGGCAAGGGCTGGTCCAGTTGCCCGACCCAGTAATCCAGTTCCTTGTTCAGGGTTTCGCTGTGGGCGTAGTCCTGCAACCGGGCGGCCCAGGCCTTGAACGCCGTGGACTTGCCCGGCAAGGCCGGCGCCTGGTTCGCCCGCAGTTGGCGATAGACGTTTTGCAGGTCTTCCAGCAGCACCCGCCACGACACGCCGTCCATGACCAGGTGATGAATCGCCAGGTGCAGGCGCGAACTGCCGTCCTGCACCGCGATCAGGCTGCAACGCAGCAACGGGCCGTGTTGCAGGTCGAGACTGCGTTGCGCCTGGTCGGCGATGGCAATGATCCCGGCGGCGTCCTGCGCGGTGCGCTGCCAAATCTCCAGGGGCTGCTCATCCATGGCCTGATGGCTGGCGTGCCAACGGCCATCGTCGGCCTGGGTGAACCGCAGGCGCAGGGCATCGTGATGGGCCACCACGTGAGCGAGGGCCTGTTGCAGGTGCGCGATGTCCAGCGGTTCGCGCGGGGTCAGCAGGACCGATTGGTTCCAGTGGTCGCGGTGCGGGATATCGCTGGCGAAGAACCCGTGCTGCATCGGCACCAGCGGGCTGTCGCCGGTGACCGGCTCCTGGTCGATCAGCGCTCCATCGGCCGCCGTGGCGACCCGCGCCAGGGCCTGGATGTTCTGGTGCAGGAACAGGTCCTTGGGGGTCAGGCCGATGCCTTGGGCACGTGCCCGGCTGACCACTTGGATCGAGTTGATCGAGTCGCCGCCCAGGGCGAAGAAGTTGTCGGCGGTGCCCACCCGCTCGACGCCGAGCACCCCTTGCCAGATCTGCACCAGCGTCCGCTCGATGGCGTTGACCGGTGCGGTGAACGCCTCCTGGCGCTCGGCCAGGTCCGGCGCCGGCAGCGCCTTGCGGTCGAGCTTGCCGTTCGGGCTCAGTGGCATGTGTTCCAGGCGGGTCAGGTGCGTCGGCACCATGTGTTCCGGCAGGCTCAGGCGCAAATGGGCCAGGAGCGCTTCACGCAATTGCGTCCAATCGCCGATTGCCTCGGCCTGGGCGACCACGTAGCCGCTCAGCACCTTGCCACTGCGGCTGTCCTGGGCCACCACCACCGCTTCGCGCACCGCCCCGTGTTCGAGCAAGCGTGCTTCGATTTCCCCCAACTCGATACGGAACCCGCGGACCTTCACCTGATGGTCGATCCGACCGATGTAGTCGATCACCCCGTCCGGGCGATAGCGCGCCAGGTCGCCGGTGCGGTACAGCCGCTCGCCGGCCACGAACGGGCTGGCGACGAAACGCTCGGCCGTCAGTTCGGGACGACGGTGATATCCGCGGGCCAGGCCCTGGCCGCTGAGGTACAGCTCGCCGTTGACGCCGCTCGGTACCGGGTTCAGCTCATCGTCGAGGATGTAGGTCATCAGGTTGGCAATCGGCTCGCCAATCGGCACCGCATCGCGCCCTTCGTCACGGCAGGTCCAATGGGTCACGTCGATGGCCGCTTCGGTCGGACCGTAGAGGTTATACAACCGGGCATTGGGCAACTTGGCGAACACCTGTTGCTGGGCATCCACCGGCAGGGCTTCGCCGCTGCAGACGATGCGAGTCAGGCTGGTGCAACGGCTGACGTTGGCGTCGAGCACGAACGCTTGCAACATCGACGGCACGAAATGCAGGGTGGTGATGGTTTCCCGTTCGATCAGGCTGACCAGTTTTTGCGGGTCACGATGATCGCCCGGTGCCGCGACGACCAGGCGCACGCCGGTCATCAACGGCCAGAAGAACTCCCAGACCGACACGTCGAAACTGAACGGCGTCTTCTGCAGGACGCTGTCACCGGCCCCCAGGCCATAGGCCTGTTGCATCCAGCACAAGCGGTTGGTCAGCGCGCCATGGCTGTTGCCAGCGCCCTTGGGCTTGCCGGTGGAACCGGAGGTGTAGATCACGTAAGCGAGGTGTTCCGCATCCAACCGCGTCACGGGCGTCTCGCAGCTATAGCCGTCGAGCCAGTCGCCCTCCTGGTCCAATACCAGCGTGTTAACGCAAATTCCTGTGGGGTCGAGCCTGTGGGAGCAAAGCTTGCTCGCGATAGCATCGGCACACCCACCATCACAATTGACTGAACTACCGCCATCGCGAGCAAGCTTTGCTCCCACAGGCTCGCTCCCACAGGGTGCCGAGAATTGATTGAGCAATGAGCTCTGGGTCAGCAGCAGCTCGATGCCGCTGTCCTCGATCATGTAGGCCAGGCGTTCTGGCGGGTAGTCCGGGTCCAGCGGCACGTAGGCGCCACCGGCCTTGAGGATCGCCAGCAGGCCAACGACCATTTCCACGCTGCGCTGCACCGAGATGCCCACCAGCACATCCGGGCCGACGCCGCGGGCGATCAAGGCGTGGGCCAACGGGTTGGCGCGGGCGTTGAGCTGGGCATAGCTCAGCGACTGCCCTTCGAATACCAGCGCCTCGGCGTGGGGGTCACGCTCGACCTGGGCTTCGATCAACTGATGCACCGGGAGATGGTTCGGGTAATCGGCGTAGGTACGGTTCCAGTCCTCGACGATCAAGCGCCGCTGCGCCCCGTCCAGCATCGGCAGTTCGGCGATGCGCTGCGTCGGGTTGGCGACGATGGCGCGCAACAGGTTCAGCCAGTGCTCGCCGAGGCGGGCGATGGTGCTCGGTTCGAACAAGTCGCTGGCATAGGTCAGCGCGGCGCTGAGGCCATCGGCGTATTCAAAAGTGTCCAGGGTCAGGTCGAATTGCGCAGTGCCTGAGTCCCAGGTCAGTGGCTCCAGGCTCAGGCCCGGCAACGCCGACAGGTCCCGGCGGGCATCGCTGGCATGGTTGAACATCACCTGGAATAACGGCGTGTGGCTCAGGTTGCGCGCTGGCTCGAGCCGTTCCACCAATTGTTCGAACGGCAGGTCCTGGTGGGCCTGGGCGCCGAGGGCGCGTTGCTTGACCTGATCGAGCAACTGGTCGAACCGCAGGTTGCCGTCGATGTCGGCCTTGAGCACCTGGGTGTTGACGAAGAAGCCCAGCAGGCGCTCGGTTTCCACCCGGTTGCGGTTGGCGATCGGCACGCCGACGCGGATGTCGTCCTGGCCGCTGTAGCGGTGCAGCAAGGTCTGGAAGCCGGCGAGCAAGAGCATGAACAGCGTGCTGTTGTGCTGCTGGGCCAGGCGCTTGAGGCCGTCGGCCAGGGCCGGTTCGAGGGCGATGGGCAGCCGGGCGCCACGGTAGCTTTGCTGGGCCGGGCGCGGATGGTCGGTCGGCAGTTCGAGAATCGGTTGCTCGCCGCCCAACTGCGCGATCCAGTAGTCGAGTTGACGCTGCTGCTCCCCCGCCGCCAGCCAATGCCGCTGCCAGTGGCCGTAGTCGGCGTACTGGATCGGCAGCGGCGCCAGTTCCACCGCCTGGCCCTGGCTGAAACCTGCGTACAACTGCAGCAGGTCGTCGACCATGATCTGCATCGACCAGGCATCGGAGACAATGTGGTGCTGGGTCAGGATCAGTACATGGTCATCAGCCCCCAATTGCAGCCACTTGACCCGCAGCAACGGACCGCGCTGCAAATCGAACAGTTGCCGGGTTTCGGCTTCGATCAGGCTACGCAAGGCCTGTTCATCGATCCCGGCCTCGACCGATTCGATCGCCAGGGCCAGCGGTGCCGGTTCGTCGATCACTTGCAGGGGGCGCTCGTTATCGAGCACGAAGCGGGTCCGCAGGCTCTCGTGACGTGCCACCAGTGCATCGAAGCTCCGTTGCAACGCGCCACGGTCGAGGGCTCCGCGCAAACGCAGCGCTGCGGGAATGTGATAGGCGCTGCTGGTGGGTTCCAGTTGCCAGAGGAACCACTGCCGTTGCTGGGCGAACGAGAGCGCCAGCGGCTGGTCGCGAGCAATGCGTGGGATGCTCACTTCATCGTGCGCCGATGCCGTGCCCATGGCCTCGACAAACGCCCGCAGGCTGTGATGGGCGAACAACAGGCGCAACGGCACTTGGATACTCAGTTGTTGGCGGATCCGTGAGATCACCTGGGTCGCCAGCAAGGAGTGGCCACCCAGTTCGAAGAAATTGTCGTCCAGGCCGACCCGCTGGACCTTGAGGATATCGGCCCAGATCGTCGCCACCGCCTGCTGCGTGGGCGTCTGCGGCGCGACATAGGTTTTCTGCCACTGGCTGGCATCGGGCTTGGGCAACTGCTTGCGATCCAGCTTGCCGTTGGGCGTCAGCGGGAAGCGCGGCAACAGCACCACGTGGGACGGCACCATGTAGTCGGGCAGGTTGACCTTGAGCCGTGCGCTGAGGCTGTCGCGCAGGCCGCTCTGGGCGGCGGCGTCCAGGTCATTCAGTTCGGCGACTGGAACGATGTACGCCACCAACGCCTGGCCGCCTGGCGCGTCCTGGGCCAGCACCGCCGCTTCGCGCACGCTGTCCTGTTCCAGCAGGCGCGCCTCGATCTCTCCCAACTCGATGCGAAAACCGCGGATCTTCACTTGATGGTCGATGCGCCCGAGGTATTCGAGGAGGCCGTCGGCACGCTGGCGCGCCAGGTCACCGGTGCGATACAGACGCTCGCCGGCGACAAACGGATGGGGCACGAAACGTTCGGCGGTCAGCGCCGGGCGCTGGAAATAACCACGGGCCAAGCCTTCGCCGCCGATCAGCAATTCCCCGGCCACGCCATAAGGCACCGGCATCAGGTCGGCACCGACAATGTACAGCGTGGTGTTGTCGATGGGCCCGCCGAGCCACGGTTGCGCGGCCTGGGTTTGCAACGGGTGCAAGGCCGACCAGATGGTGGTTTCCGTCGGGCCATAGAGGTTCCACACTTCACCGCCGAGGGCGAGCATGCGCACGGCCAGTTCCCGGGGCAACGCCTCGCCACCGCACAGGCATTTGCAGCCACGCAGACCCTGGGCGTTTTCATTGTCCAGCAACATGCGCCAGGTCGACGGCGTAGCTTGCAGCACATTGACCTGCTCGGCCGCGATCAATGCCAACACCGCGTACGGGTCCTGGGCGACGTGCTGGCCGGTCAGCACGATGCAGGCGCCGACCATCAGCGGCACGTAGATCTCCAGGCCGAAAATATCGAACGAGAACGTGGTCAGCGACAACGCCCGGTCCTGGGCCGTCATGCCCGGTGCCTTGGCCATGCTCGCGACGAAGTTGGTCAGCGCGCCGTGGCGCACCATTACGCCCTTGGGCTTGCCGGTGGAGCCGGAGGTGTAGATCGCGTAGGCCAGGTGCTCCGCATCCAGGCGCGTCGCCGGCGCCTCGCAGCTATAGCCGTCGAGCCAGTCACCCTCCTGGTCCAACACCAATGTCTTAACGCCAACCCCGGCCCCTGTGGGAGCGAGCCCGTGGGAGCAAAGCTTGCTCGCGATAGCGTCGGCACACCCACCATCACCATTGACTGAACTACCGCCATCGCGAGCAAGCTTTGCTCCCACAGGCTCGCTCCCACAGGACAGTGGTAGCTGGTTGAGCAACGAGCTTTGGGTCAGCAGCAGTTCGATGCCGCTGTCTTCGATCATGTACGCCAGGCGGTCCTGGGGGAACGCCGGGTCCAGCGGCAGGTAGGCGCCGCCGGCCTTGAGAATCGCCAGCAGGCCCACCAGCATGTGCGCGCTGCGCTCCACGGCAATGCCCACCAGGACATCGGAGGTCACACCAAGGCTCTGCAGTTTACCCGCCAGTTGATTGGCCCGGGCATTGAGTTGGCCGTAGCTCCAGCGCTCGCCGTCGATCACCAGCGCCGGGGCGTCCGGGGTCCGCGCCGCTTGCCTTTCGAACAGTTGATGGACAAAACCCGCCTCGGGCGCTGGCGCCACGGTGCGCTGGCTGTCGTCGAGCAGGGCCAGGCGCTCGGCCGCGTCGAGCAGCGGCAATTCACCGATACGCTGCGCCGGGTCGGCCACGATGGCCCGCAACAGGTTCTGCCAATGCCCGGCCATGCGCGCCATCGTCTCGGCGCCAAACAGGTCGGTGGCATAGATCAGTGCAGCCGAAAGGCCTTCGCCATGCTCGACGGTTTCGAGGGTGAGGTCGAATTGTGCCGTGCGAGAATCCCAGCTCAGCCCCTCGACTTTCAAGGCACCGACCGGCCCCTCGCCCGCCGGGCCTTGGGTCCGGTGGTTGAACATCACTTGGAACAGCGGGCTGTGGCTCAGGTTGCGCTCAGGCTGCAACGCTTCGACCAGTTGCTCGAACGGCAGCTCTTGATGGGCCTGGGCGCCCAGGGCTGTCTGTTTCACTTGTTGCAGCAAGGCGCCAAACGCATCCTCGCTCCGCACATCGCTGCCCTGTACCTGGGTGTTGACGAAAAAGCCAATCAGGCGCTCGGTCTCGACCCGATTGCGGTTGGCCGTCGGCACGCCGACGCGGATATCGTTCTGGCCGCTGTAGCGATGCAGCAGCGCCTGGAACGACGCCAGCAAAATCATGAACAGGCTGACGCCCTCGCGCTGGGCCATGTGCTTGAGGTCGCCGGCCAGTACCGCGTCGATGGCGAGCTCCAGCCGCGCGCCGCGATAGCTCATCACCGCCGGACGGGGGAAGTCGGTCGGCAATTCCAGCACCGGTTGCTGGCCACCCAAGCGTGCGGTCCAGTATTCCAACTGGCGCTCGCGCTCACCCGCTTCCATCCAGTGCCGCTGCCAGATGGCGTAGTCGGCGTACTGGATCGGCAGCGCCGGCAGTTCCGGTGCGTGGCCCTGGCTGAAGGCGGCGTAGCCATTGACCAGTTCCTCGACCATCACCTGCATCGACCAGCCATCGGCAACGATGTGGTGCAAGGTCACGATCAGCACGTGATCATCCGCCGCCAATCGCAGCAGGCGCGTGCGCAGCAGCGGCCCCTGTTGCAGGTCGAAGAGCTGGTGGGTTTCTGCCTCGATCAACTGGCGCAGCTGCGTCTCGTCCGGCAATTGTTCCAGGGTGTCTGCCTGCAAATGCACTGGCGTCGCCGCGTGCACTTGCTGCACGACCTGCTCGCCATGGATCTGGAAGGTGGTGCGCAAACTCTCGTGACGCGCCACCAACGCCGTGAAACTCTGCTCCAGCGCAGCGATGTCCAGCGGCCCGCGCAAGCGCAGGGCCGTGGGCATGTGATAGGCCGCGCTGTCGGGGTCCAACTGCCAGAGGAACCATTGGCGTTCCTGGGCAAACGACAGCGACAACGTGTCGAACTCGGCACTGACAGGCGCAATGGGCAGGTTCGCCGGGGAAACGTTCTCTTCGAGCATTTTCTGCAAGTACAAGCGACGTTTTTCCAGCGGCAGCGTTATGAAGCGCCTGGCAATACGTTGTGCGACAGCGGTGTCCATCAAACCTCCTCAAATTCATCGAGCAGCGCTTCAAGCTTGCTCAATTTCGACGTACTCATGGGTTCGCCGGCAGGCTCGAGTTGCGCCACGAACGCGCCGAGCACCGGGAATTGGAAAATCAGTTGCGGGGTCAAGGTCAGGCCCAGTTCCAGTTGCAGGCGCGAGACCGCGCTCACCACCAGCAGCGAATGCCCGCCCAGTTCGAAGAAGTCGTCACCCAGCCCGACCTGCTCGACCTTGAGCACGTCCTGCCAGATCGCCGCGACCCGGCATTCCAGATCGCTCTGCGGCGCCAGGTAAGCCGATTGCAGGGCACGGGTGTCCGGTGCCGGCAAGGCCTTGCGATCGAGCTTGCCGTTAGGGGTCAGCGGCAAGCGATCGAGGAAGACCCAGTGGGTCGGCACCATGAAGTCCGGCACCTGGGCCGCCAGTCGCGCCTTGAGTCGGTCGCCCAGGCTGGCCGAGTCCAGGGAGCTGTCCTGGCCGACCAGGTAGGCCACCAGGTTCGGCCCGCTCACGTCGTCCCGCGCCAGCACCACTGCATCGCGCACATCGGCATCGGCTTGCAGGCGCGCTTCGATTTCCCCCAGCTCGATGCGCAAGCCACGGATCTTCACTTGGTGGTCGATCCGGCCGAGGTACTCGATCACACCGTCCGCGCCATAACGCGCCAGGTCACCGGTGCGATACAGGCGACCGCCCGCAACGGGGGCGAACGGATCGGGAATGAAGCGCTCGGCGGACAGTGCCGGTCGTTGGTGGTAACCACGGGCCAGGGAATCACCGGCGATGTGCAACTCGCCGACGGCGCCCACGGCGCAAGGCTGCAACGCCGCATCCAGCACGTAGGTGCGCACGTTATCGATGGGACGGCCGATGGCGATGATTCGCTCGGCGTCGTCTTCGCTGTCGCGCACCACGGCATGGCTGCTGGTGTCGATGGTCGCTTCGGTCGGGCCATACAGGTTGCGCAGTTCGCCATCGAACAGCGCCATGACCTGGCGCGACAGGTGCGCGCTGAGGGCTTCGCCACCGCACAGCAGCAGGCGCAGGGAGACCAGTTGTTCGCGGGTCGCCAGTGGCAGCAAGGCCTGCAACAGCGACGGCGCCATTTGCAGCACGCTGATGCGCCACCGCGCCACGTCGGCCCAAAGGGTGGTCAGGTCGAGGTTCAGGTGCGGGCTGGCGAGCACCAGCTGCGCACCGCTCATCAACGGCAGCCAGAACTCCCACACCGAGGCATCGAAACTGATCGCGGTTTTTTGCAGGACGCGGTCGGCGGCCGTCAGTTTCAGACAACCTTGCATCCACGCCATGTGGTTGCTCAGGGCGGCATGGCGCAAGGTCACGCCCTTGGGCTTGCCGGTGGAGCCGGAGGTGTAGATCACGTAGGCGAGGTTCTCGCCGTCGATGTCCACGCCAGGGTCGCGCTCGCTGCAGCTGGCCAGCCATTGCCCGGGTTGATCCAACAGCAGCGCGGCCACGGCAGCGTCGCCGAACAGCGGCAGCACAGCGGTTTCAGTGAGCAGCAAGGCGATGCCGCTGTCCTCGACCATGTACGCCAGTCGATCCCGCGGATAGGCCGGGTCCAGCGGCACGTAGGCACCACCGGCCTTGAGCACCGCCAGCAAGCCGACGACCATCTGCACGCTGCGCGACAACGCCAGGCCCACCAATACATCGGGGCCAATGCCGCGTTCGATCAAGCCATGGGCCAGGCGATTGGCCCGGGCATTGAGCTCGGCGTAAGTGAGCGTTTCCTGTTCGCTGACCAGGGCGACCGCGTCGGGGCAGCTTTGGGCCTGGGCTTCGATCCATTGATGCACCAGGCGCCGAGGCGGCTCCACCACCGAAGTGGCGTTCCAGTCGCCCAGCAGCCTGTCGCGGGTCAGCGCATCCAGCAGTTGGATGTCGCCCACGCAACCGCCGGCCGGCAGGCTCACCATTTGCGCGAGCACGTGTGCCACCTGCTCAGCCAGGCGCTCGACGGTGTGTGTAGGGAAAGCAGCATGGGCATAGGTGAAGTGCAGGCTCAGGATGTCAGTTAGATTGACGGCCAGGGTCAACGGGAAATTAGTCTGTTCCTGGCTGGCCACGCTGCCGAAGCTCAAGCCCGAGGGTGCCTGCTCTTGCAGGGCCTGGGACACGGGGTAGTTTTCGAACACCAGCAAGGTGTCGAACAAACCGTCGCCGCCCTGCCCGGCCCAGCGCTGGATCTCGAACAGCGGCGTATGCTCGTGCTCGCGCAAGGCCACGTTCTGGCCCTGGACCTGTTGCAGCAGTTCGCTCAGCGCTTGCTCCGGACGCGGGCTGGCGATGACCGGCAAGGTGTTGATGAACAGGCCGATCTGCTGTTCGACACCCTTGAGCTCACTCGGACGTCCCGACACGGTGGCGCCGAAGGCCACGGCGGCGTGTCCGGTGTAGTGCTGCAGCAGCAACAGCCAGGTCGCCTGGACGACGGTGTTGAGGGTGACTTTCTGCTGGCGGGCGAACTCGCTCAGGCGTTGGGTCTGCTCGGGCGTCAGGTCGTGATAGTGGCTGGCGTGGCCGCTTTCCAACGTCGATTGCAGCGGCGCGAAACGGGTCTCGGCCAGACGCGTCGGCGCCTCCAGCGGTTGCAGTTGCGCCAGCCAGAAGGTTTCGCTGGCCTGGGCGTCGCGGCCTTGCAGCCAGGCAATGTAGTCCCGATAGCGCCCGGCCGGGCGCGGCAGGGCCTGGCCGTCATAACGTTGCAGCACCTCGCCGAGCAACTGCGAGTTGCTCCAGCCATCCATCAGGATGTGGTGATGGGTGTAGATCAGGTGATAACGCTGCTCACCCGTGTGCACCAGCACCAGGCGCAGTAACGGAGCGCAGGCCAGGTCGAAGCCCTGCTCGCGTTCGGCATCCGCCCGCACGTCCAGGGCCTGGCGGGCATCGGTGCGGGCGCTCCAGTCCAGCGAAGCGAACGGCACACGCACCTGCTTGTGCACCACCTGCACCGGACGCTCGCTGCCCTGCCAGATAAAACTGCTGCGCAGAATGTCATGGGCATCGACCGCCGCTTGCCAGGCTGCCTCGAACCGCCGTGGGTCGAGACCTTCGATGTCCAGGCGCATCTGGTTGATGTACTGGCCGCTGCCCGCCTCGTAGAGGCTGTGGAACAACATGCCCTGCTGCATCGGCGCCAGCGGGTAAAGGTCTTCCACCCCGCGCGCCGACAGCGCCAGGCCATCGAGTTGCGCCTGGGTCAGGCCGGCCAGGGGGAAATCCGTTGGCGTCATGCCCTGGCTCGTCGGCTCGCAGCAATGGGCGATCAATAGCGCAAGCTCGCTGGCGTAGTCATCGGCCAATTGCTGGATGGTCGCCGGCTCGAACTGTTGCGCACTGAACGTCCAGCCCAACCGCAGTGCGCCCTCGAACACCTGGCCGTTGAGCGTCAGCCAGTTGCCCAGGGTGGTCAGCGGGCTTTGCTCGTCACCGGCGCTTTCACTGGCCGGGCTGAACAGCGCGCCTTGGTCCTGATCGAAACTGCCGTCGAACTGACCGAGGTAGTTGAACGTGATGCGCGGCACCGGCAGTGCTTCCAGGGCTGCCCGGCTGGCGTCGTCACCCAAGTAACGCAGCGCACCGAAACCCACGCCTTTGTCGGGAATCGTCCGCAGCCCTTGCTTGATCGACTTGATCGAGTCCGCCAGTTCGACGGCCGGCGACAACCGCACCGGGAACAGGCTGGTGAACCACCCCACCGTACGGGTCAGGTCGACATTGGCGAACAGCTCTTCGCGGCCATGGCCTTCGAGCTGCAGCAACAGGCTGTCGTGACCAGTCCAGCGGCAGATCACCCGGGCCAGGGCCGTGAGCAACAGGTCGTTGACCTGGGTACGATAGGCCGCCGGCGCCTCTTGCAGCAACTGCCGGGTCACGTGCGCGTCGAGCCGTGTATGAACGGTGACGGCCTCACGGTTTTGCGCGATCGCTTCGGGGTCGAGGCACGGCAGGTCGGTCGGTGCGTCATGCAGTTGCCCTTGCCAGTAGGCCAATTGCTGCTGCAGTTCCGCGCTGCGGGCGTGGGCTTGCAACTGCTCGGCAAAGGCCTTGATCGAACTGGTCTTGGCCGGCAATTGCAGCGCTTGGCCGGCGAGCAACTGCTGGTAGGCGGTTTGCAGGTCGTCGAACAGAATCCGCCACGACACACCGTCCACCGCCAAGTGATGAACCACCAGCAACAGGCGCTGGCTGCCATCGGCCAAGGTCGCCAGGACGCCGCGCAACAGCGGCCCGGCGTGCAGGTCGAGGCTGCGCTGGGCCTGATTGGCGAGGGTTTCCAGCGCGCTGGCATCGGCGACGTCACGCTGCCACAACAAACCGTTGCTTGCCCAAGCTCGCTGTTGCGCCGCCACCTCACGGTGCTCGGCGCGCCAACCTTCGGCGGTTTCACTGAAGGACAAACGCAAGGCGTCGTGGTGCAGCACCAATGCCTGTAAAGCCTGCTCCACCACGGGCGCTTGCAGCGCACTGGCCGGTTTCAGCAGCACCGACTGGTTGTAGTGATGACGCTGGGGAATCGCCTCGGCGAAAAACGCCTGTTGGATCGGCAGCAGCGGCGTCGATCCTTGGCTCGGTGTCTGATCGACTGCCGGCGCCTGCCCACCGCTCTGGGCGACGCTCGCCAGCGCCTGCACGGTCTGGTGCTGGAACAAGTCCTTGGGGGTAAAGCGGATGCCCACCTGACGGGCGCGGCTGACCACCTGGATGGAGACAATCGAGTCGCCGCCCAACTCGAAGAAGTTGTCGCTCAAGCCGACCCGCGCCACCTTGAGCACGTCCTGCCAGATCGCGGCGATCTGTTGCTCCAGCTCACTTCGCGGCGCCACGTAATCCTGCTGGACCTGGCTGGCGTCGGCGGTCGGCAGGGCCTTGCGGTCGAGCTTGCCGTTGGCGGTCAGCGGCCACAGCTCGAGGAACAGCAGGTGCGTCGGCACCATGTAGTCCGGCAGATCGGCCTTGAGCTGGGTCTTGATCTCATCACGCAGGCCGGCCGGGTCCTCTCCGATGTGCGCCGGAATGACATAAGCCACCAGTTGCTGGCCGCTCGGCCCTTCCTGGGCCAGCACCAACGCTTCGCGCACGGAATCCAGGGCGTTCAGGCGCGCTTCGATCTCGCCCAGTTCGATGCGGAAACCGCGGATCTTCACTTGATGGTCGATACGGCCGACGTACTCGATCACCCCATCGCTGCGGTACTGCGCAAGGTCGCCGGTGCGGTACAAGCGGGCACCGCTTTCGCCGAACGGATCAGGGATGAACCGCAATGCAGTAAGGTCGCCACGATTCAGGTAGCCCCGCGCCAGACCGGCACGACCGACGTACAGTTCACCGATGCAGCCTTTCGGCACTGGGTTGAGGTCGCCGTCCAGCAAGTACCACGACAGGTCGACAATCGGTTCGCCGATGGGGCTGCTGGCGTCCTGCTCCAGGTCAGCCACTGACAGCGGACGGTAGGTCACGTGCACGGTGGTTTCGGTGATGCCGTACATGTTGATCAACTGCGGCGCCGCATCGCCGAAGCGCTCGAACCACGGGCGCAAGGACTTGACGTCCAGCGCCTCGCCACCGAACACCACGTAGCGCAAGGCGTTGGCCCGGTCATCGGTGCAGGCTTCGTGCATCAGTTGCTTGAACGCCGACGGTGTCTGGTTGAGCACCGTCACCCCGGCGTCGCAGAGCAATTCGTGGAACTGCTGCGGTGAACGGCTGATGTCATACGGCACGATCAACAGCTCACCGCCATGCAGCAACGCGCCAAAGATTTCCCAGACCGAGAAGTCGAATGCGTAGGAATGGAACAGGCTCCAGACATCCTGCGCGCCAAAGTTGAACCAGGATTCGGTGGCCTCGAACAGGCGCAGCACGTTGTGGTGCGGCAGCAAGGTGCCTTTCGGATTACCGGTGGAGCCGGAGGTGTAGATCACGTAGGCGAGGTTCGCAGCGTCCATTGCTACGTGCGGATCGTTGTTGGTGAAAGCACTGACGTCGGCGTCCAACAGCAACGTTTGCACGCCGTCCGGCACCGGTAATTGTTCGATCAGGGCCGCTTGGGTCAGCAGCAGTTGAATGCCGCTGTCCTGCATCATGTAGGCCAGACGATCCTGGGGATACGTCGGGTCCAGCGGCACGTAGGCGCCGCCGGCCTTGAGGATCGCCAGTAGGCCGACCAGCATGTCGAAGCCCCGCTCGGCCGCCAATCCCACCAGCACATCCGGGCCGACGCCGTGGGCGATCAACTGATGGGCGCGGCGGTTGGCCTGGGCGTTGAGTTCGCCGTAGGTCAGGGTTTGGGCGTTGCAACGCAAAGCGATGGCGTCGGGACGCAAGCGCGCCTGTTCGGCAATCCGCTGATGCAGGCACGCCTCGCCCGGGAAGCTGCGCGGCGCCGGGTTCCATTGGATGATGTGTTGCTGTTGCTCGGTAGCCGTCAGCAACGGCAGTTCGCCGATGGATTGGCGGGGATTGGCAACGATGCCGTGCAGCAGGTTCAGCCAGTGTTCGGCCAGGCACTGCACGGTGCTGGCGTCGAACAAGTCAGTGGCATAAGTCAGCGCCGCACCGAGTTCACCCTCGGTTTCCAGGGTGTCGAGGGTCAGGTCGAACTGGGCGGTCTGGCTTTCCCATTCCTGGGCCTTGATCACCAGACCTGGCAACGCCGGCAGTGCCTGGCGAGCCACGCTCTGGTGGTTGTACAACACCTGGAACAACGGGCTGTGGCTCAGGTTGCGTTCAGGCCGCAGGGCTTCGACCAGTTGTTCGAACGGCAGGTCCTGATGGGCCTCGGCGCCGATGGCTGCCTGTTTGACCTGCGCCAGCAATTCACTGAAACGCTGCTGCGGATCGACCTCGGCCTTGAGCACTTGGGTGTTGACGAAGAAGCCGATCAAGCCTTCGGTTTCCACCCGGTTGCGGTTGGCGATGGGCACGCCGACACGAATGTCCGACTGGCCGCTGTAGCGGTGCAGCAAGGCGTGGAACGACGCCAGCAAGACCATGAACAGCGTGCTGCCTTCGCGCTGGGCCAACTGTCGCAGCTGTTGGCCCAAGGCCTGCGGTAAGTCGATCGCCAGGCGGGCGCCGGCAAAACTCTGCCGGGTCGGGCGCGGCCGGTCGGTGGGCAGTGCCAGCAACGGCTGCTCGCCCCCCAGCACCTCGGTCCAGTAGGCCAGTTGCCGTTCCCGCTCGCCGGCGTCCATCCATTGACGTTGCCATACCGCGTAATCGGCGTACTGGATCGGCAGCTCGGCCAATGCCAAGGACTCACCCTCGCGGCACGCGGCATAACCTTGCATCAGTTCCTGCACCAGCAATTGCATCGACCAGCCATCGGAGACGATGTGATGCTGGGTCAGCACCAGCACATGCTCGTCGGCCGCCACCCGCAACAGGCCGACCCGCAGCAGCGGGCCGTTTTGCAGGTCGAATGGCTGGGCGATCTGCTGGCGGACGAAGGCTTGGATCTGATCGTTGCCGCCGTCGAGCATCTGCGCAATTACGACCGGATTCATCTGTGGATGAATGACCTGGAACGCTTGCTCATCGACCTGGACGAAGGTGGTACGCAGGCTTTCGTGGCGCCGTACCAGGGCGGCGAAACTCTGTTGCAGGGCCTGCAAGTCCAGGTCGCCCTGAATCCGCAGCGCCGCCGGAATGTGGTACGCCGCGCTGTTGGGCTCCATCTGCCAGAGGAACCACTGGCGTTGCTGGGCGTAGGACAGCGGCAGTGGCGCCTCGTCCCGGACGATACGCGGGATGCTCGCCGGCCGTGCTTCTTCGCTGTCCACCAGCGCGGCCACACAGCCCTCAAGGCTGGCGTTTTCGAACAACTGGCGCAGTTGCAGGTTCAGGCCGAGGGCCTGGCGAATGCGCGACACCATCTGCGTCGCCAGCAGCGAGTGGCCGCCCAGTTCGAAGAAGTTATCGCTCAAGCCGACCCGCTCGACCTTGAGCACGTCTTGCCAGATCGCGGCGATCTGTTGCTCCAGTTCACTTCGCGGCGCCACGTAGTCCTGCTGGACCTGGCTGGCGTCGGCGGTCGGCAGGGCCTTGCGGTCGAGCTTGCCGTTGGCGGTCAGCGGCCATTGTTCGAGGAACAGCAGGTGCGTCGGCACCATGTAGTCCGGCAGATCGGCCTTGAGCTGGGTCTTGATCTCATCACGCAGGCCGGCCGGGTCCTCTCCGATGTGCGCCGGAATAACATAAGCCACCAGTTGCTGGCCGCTCGGCCCTTCCTGGGCCAGCACCAACGCTTCGCGCACAGAATCCAGGGCGTTCAGGCGCGCTTCGATCTCGCCCAGTTCGATGCGGAAACCGCGGATCTTCACTTGATGGTCGATACGGCCGACGTACTCGATCACCCCATCGCTGCGGTACTGCGCAAGGTCGCCGGTGCGGTACAAGCGGGCACCGCTTTCGCCGAACGGATCAGGGATGAACCGCAATGCGGTGAGGTCGCCGCGATTCAGATAACCACGGGCCAGGCCGGCGCGGCCGACGTACAGTTCACCGATGCAGCCTTTCGGCACTGGGTTGAGGTCGCCGTCCAGCAAGTACCACGACAGGTCGGCAATCGGTTCGCCGATGGGGCTGCTGGCGTCCTGTTCCAGGTCAGCCAACGACAGCGGACGGTAGGTGACGTGCACGGTGGTTTCGGTGATGCCGTACATGTTGATCAGTTGCGGCGCCGCGTCGCCAAAGCGCTCGAACCACGGGCGCAAGGACTTGACGTCCAGCGCCTCACCGCCGAACACCACGTAACGCAAGGCATTGCTTCGCGAGTCAGTGCAGGCTTCGTGCATCAGTTGCTTGAACGCCGACGGTGTCTGGTTGAGCACCGTCACCCCGGCATCGCAGAGCAATTCGTGGAACTGCTGCGGTGAGCGGCTGATGTCATACGGCACGATCAACAGCTCGCCACCGTGGAGCAGCGCGCCAAAGATTTCCCAGACCGAGAAGTCGAACGCGTAGGAATGGAACAGGCTCCAGACATCCTGCGCGCCGAAGCTGAACCAGGATTCGGTGGCCTCGAACAGGCGCAGCACGTTGTGGTGCGGCAGCAAGGTGCCTTTTGGATTGCCGGTGGAGCCGGAGGTGTAGATCACGTAGGCAAGGTTCGCAGCGTTCATCACTACGTGCGGTTCGCTGTCGGGGAAGTCACTGACGTCGGCGTCCAACAGCAGCGTCTGCACGCCATCCGGCACTGGCAACTGATCGACCAGGGCCGCTTGGGTCAGCAGCAGTTGAATGCCGCTGTCCTGCATCATGTAGGCCAGACGATCCTGGGGATACGTCGGGTCCAGCGGCACGTAGGCGCCGCCGGCCTTGAGGATCGCCAGCAGGCCGACCAGCATGTCGAAGCCCCGCTCGACCGCCAATCCCACCAACACATCCGGGCCGACGCCGTGGGCGATCAACTGATGGGCGCGGCGGTTGGCCTGGGCGTTGAGTTCGCCGTAGGTCAGGGTTTGGGCGTTGCAACGCAAAGCGATGGCGTCGGGACGCAAACGCGCCTGTTCGGCGATGCGCTGATGCAGGCATGCCTCGCCCGGGAAGCTGCGCGGCGCCGGGTTCCATTGGGTGATGTGTTGCTGTTGCTCGGTAGCCGTCAGCAACGGCAGTTCGCCGATGGATTGGCGGGGATTGGCAACGATGCCGTGCAGCAGGTTCCGCCAGTGCTCGGCCAGGCGCTGCACCGTGCCGGCGTCGAACAGGTCGGTGGCGTAGCTCAGGGATGCGGCCAGCTCACCGTGGGTCTCGTGGGTGTCGAGGGTCAAGTCGAACTGGGCGGTATGGGAGCTCCAGTCGAGGCTCTCGACCTGCAACCCAGGCAATTGCAGGGCTTGGGCCGTGCCGCTGCCCTGGTGGTTGAACATCACCTGGAACAGCGGGCTGTGGCTCGCCTGCCGCTGGGGTGCCAGTGCCTGCACCAACTGCTCGAACGGCAGGTCTTGATGGGCTTGCGCCCCCAGCGAAGCCTGTTTGACCTGCGCCAGCAATTGCTCGAAAGGCAGGTCGCCGCGCACCTGGGCATTCAGCACTTGGGTGTTGACGAAAAAGCCGATCAGGCCTTCGGTTTCCGGGCGATTACGGTTGGCCACCGGCACGCCGACGCGGATGTCCGACTGGCCGCTGTAGCGGTGCAACAAGGCCTGGAACGACGCCAGCAAGACCATGAACAGCGTCGAGGCTTCGCGCTGGGCCAGTTGCTTCAGGCCCTGGGTCAGCCCGGCGTCAACGGTCAGGTCCAGGCGGGCGCCGCGATGGCTCTGCACCGCCGGGCGCGGCCGGTCCGTTGGCAACGGCAGGACTTCGCCGCCATCGCCCAGCCGTTCGGTCCAATAGGCCAGTTGCCGCTCCAGCTCGCCGGCTTCCATCCATTTGCGCTGCCAGATCGCATAGTCGGCGTATTGGATCGGCAAAGGCGCCAGGCTCGGCGCTTGGTCGCTGCGGTGGGCGGCGTAGAGCTGGACCAGGTCATTGACCATGATGTGCGCCGACGCACCGTCGCAGATGATGTGGTGCTGGGTCAGCACCAGCACATGGTCGTGCGCAGCGAGTTGCAGCAGCTTGACCCGCAGCAGCGGCCCCTGTTGCAGGTCGAACAATCCAGCGATTTCATCATCGATCAGGGCTTTGAGCGCAGCCTCATCCGCTGACCCAGACACCACCTGGGGCTCGATCGCCAGGCTCAAGTGGGCCTGCACCACTTGTTGGGGGCCTTGCTGGCTGTCGATGAATACCGTGCGCAGCACGTCATGACGGGCCAGCAAGGCGTCGAAGCTGCGTTGCAGCGCCGGCAGGTCGAGGGCGCCGCGCAAGCGCAGCGCCGTGGGCACGTGGTAGGCCGCGCTGTGGCGGTCCAGTTGCCAGAGGAACCACTGGCGTTCCTGGGCGTAGGACAGGTCGAGCATCGCGAACTCGTCACGCATCGCCGGGATCGGCAACGTCGCCAGGCTCATGTTCTTGCTGTGCAGCTTGTGCAGGAACGCTTGCCGTTGGGCGAGCGGTAAACGGATGAATCGCTGAACCAGAGACAGGTTATCGAGCTGAGTCATTCAAAGGGTCTCCAGGTCTGCCAGGAAATCATGCATCTCACTCAGGTCGTCGCTGGAGTGAGGGGTCAGGTGGACCGCCAGTTGGGCGGCGTAGTCGGCCAGGGACGTGGTGTTGAACAGCAAGTCCAGGGGCACCGCGGCGCCTTGCTGCATTTGCAGGCGCGCCGTCGCTTGCGTCGCCAGCAGGGAATGCCCACCCAGTTCAAAGAAGTTGTCGTCGCGCCCGACTCGCTCGAGCTTGAGCACGTCTTGCCAGATGGCGGCGATGCCCTGCTCCAGCGCGCCCTCGGGCGCCACGTAGGCACGCAGCAGTTGCTGGGCGTCCGGCAACGGCAAGGCCTTGCGGTCGAGCTTGCCGTTGGGGGTCAGCGGGAAGCGTTCGAGCAACAGCCAGTGCGCCGGCATCATGTAGTCGGGCAGCAACGGCGCGAGCTGGGCCTTGAGGGCTTCGCGCAGGGCCGCCGGTTCCGCTGTCTCTGGATGGGCAGCGATCAGGTACGCCACCAACTGCAGGCCGCCCGGCCCTGGCTGTGGCACCACCACCGCTTCGCGGATCGACGCCTGGGCCAGCAGGCAGGCTTCGATTTCCCCCAGCTCGATGCGGAAGCCGCGGATCTTCACCTGATGGTCGACCCGGCCGATGTACTCGATCACGCCGTCGCCACGCTGGCGCGCCAGGTCACCGGTGCGGTACACCCGTGCGCCGTTGCCGAACGGGTCCGGCAGGAATCGCTCGGCGGTAAGCGCCGCCCGCGCGTGGTAACCCCGGGCCAGGCCGTCGCCGCCAATCAGCAGTTCGCCGATCAACCCGACCGGGTTCGGCGCGAAGTGATCGCCGACGATGTACAGCGCGGTGTTGGCAATCGGTCGACCGAGGTACGGCAGGCGCTGCTCGGCGGTCAAGCGGTAGGCCGCCGACCAGATGGTGGTTTCGGTCGGGCCGTACAGGTTCCAGACTTCACCGGCGACAGCCAGCAGCCGCTCGGCCAGGTCCTCGGCCAACGCCTCGCCACCGCACAGGCATTTACGCCCGGCCAGCAAGGCGGACGCCGGATGGTCGAGCAACATGCGCCAGGTCGATGGCGTGGCTTGGACCACGCTGACCTGCTGCCTATCGATGGTCTTGAGCAGCGCTTCGGGGTCGTGGGCGCTCTGCTTGTCCACCAGCACCACGCAGGCACCACTCAACAGCGCGCCGTAGAGTTCCAGGCCGAAGATGTCGAACGAGAACGTCGTCAGCGAGAGCACTCGATCACTGGCCACGATGCCCGGTTCGCGGGCCATGCTGGCGACGAAATTCACCAGCGCCCCATGCCGCACCATCACGCCTTTGGGTTTGCCGGTGGAACCCGAGGTGTAGATGGCGTAGGCCAAGTGCTCCGCATCCAGGCGCGTCGCCGGCGCCTCGCAGGCATAACCGTCGAGCCAGTCACCCTCCTGTTCCAACACCAATGTCTCGACCCCAACCCCGGCCCCTGTGGGGGATAGCCTGTGGGAGCAAAGCTTGCTCGCGATAGCGTCGGCACACCCACCATCACCATTGACTGAACCACCGCCATCGCGAGCAAGCTTTGCTCCCACAGGCTCGCTCCCACAGGGTGCCGCGAATGGGTTGAGCTGCGAACGTTGGGTCAGCAGCAGTTCGATGCCGCTGTCTTCGATCATGTGCGCCAGCCGGTCGGCCGGGTATTGCGGGTCGAGCGGCACATAGGCGCCACCGGCCTTGAGGATGGCCAGCAAGGCGACAATCATCTCCACGCCACGCTCCAGCGCGACGCCGACCAATTGATCGGGCCCCACGCCTTGTTCAATCAAGCGATGGGCCAGGCGGTTGGCCCGAACGTCGAGTTCGGCGTAGCTCAGCGCCTGCTCGGCGAACACCAGCGCGGTGGCATCCGGCGTTTGGCGGGCCTGGGCCTCGAACAGCCGGTGCACGCAACGCTCGTCCGGATAGTCGGCCGCGGTGGCGTTCCAGCCTTGCACCTGCTGACGGGTTTCACCGCCGTCGAGCAAGCTCAGTTCCCCCAGGGGCCGTTGGGTACCGTCGGTCATTTGCAGGAGCAAGCGCTGCAAATGCACGCCGATCTGCTCGACCGAGGCCGGGGCGAAACTGGCGCACTGGTAGCTGAACTGCACCGCCAGCTCGGCACCGAGGCTGACCAGCAGGGTCAGCGGGTAGTGGGTCTGTTCCAGGTTATCCACGGTACCGAAACGCAAGCCTTCGGGCGCACCGTGCTCCAGGGCTTCGGAAATCGGGTAGTTCTCGAACACCAGGATGTTGTCGAACAACGCTTCGCCGCCCAGGCCGGCCCAGCGCTGGATGTCGAACAGCGCCGTGTGCTCGAACTCGCGCAAGGCCAGGTTCTGCGCCTGGACGCTGTGCAGCCAGTCGCCCAGCGCCTGTTCCGGACGCGGGCTGGCGATGACCGGCAAGGTGTTGATGAACAGGCCGATCTGGCCCTCGACACCCACCAGGTCCGCCGGCCGCCCCGCCACCGTCGCGCCGAACGCCACGCTGGCCTTACCGGTGTAGCGCTGCAACAGCAGCAGCCAGGCCGCTTGCACCAGGGTATTGACGGTCACTTTGGATTCGCGGGCGAACTCAGCCAGGCGTTGGGTCTGCTGCGCATCCAGTTGCACAAGATGATGACCGTACAGATTCGCCGAGACGTCCTGGGCCGGGCGCGCAAACACCTGGGCCAGGCGCACCGGCTCATCCAGCGTGCGCAATTGTTGCGTCCAGAACCTTTCGCCGAGGCTCGCGTCCTGGCGTTGCAGCCAGGCGATGTAGTCGCGATAACGTCCAGCCGGACGTGCTACCGCGTCGCCGTGGTAGTGCTGCAACACTTCGCCGAGCAACTGCGCACTGCTCCAGCCATCCATCAGGATGTGATGGTTGGTGTAGATCAGGTGATGCCGATCAGTCGCCGTGCGCACCAGCACCAGGCGCATCAGCGGTGCCTGGGTCAGGTCCACGCCTTGGGCCCGCTCTTCATCGGCGAGGGTTTGCAAGGCGCCATCGCTTTCCGTCCGCCCGCTCCAGTCGAGCACGCGGAACGGCACCTCGACCTGACGCTGGACAATTTGCACCGGCTGCTCCAGGTCGCCCTGCCAGAAGAAGCCGCTGCGCAGGATGTCATGGGCATCGACCACCGCTTGCCAGGCCGCGCGGAAACGCTGCGGATCGACGCCTTCGACGTCGAGGCGCATCTGGTTGATGTAGTCGCCGCCGCCCTGCCCGAGCAAGGAGTGAAACAGCATGCCCTGCTGCATCGGCGACAGCGGGTAGATGTCGTCGATGGCCTGTGGTGCTTGGACCAGGGTGTCCAGTTGCGCCTGGGTCAGCCGCGCCAGCGGGAAATCCGACGGCGTCACGCCACCACTGTGGCTGTCGCAGCAATGGCCGATGAGCGCAGTGAGCTCTTGCACGTAGTCATCGGCCAGGTGCTGGATGGTCGCGGTATTGAACAGCTCGCCGCTGAAGGTCCAGCTCAAGTCCAATTCACCGCCGAACACTTGGCCGTCAAGGGCCAGCGGGCTGCCCAGCGGACCTTGCAGGTTCACTTCCTCGCCACCGCGCTCTGTGGTCGGCACGAACAAGGCATCGGCGGCCGCATCGAAACTGCCGTCGAACTGACCAAGGTAATTGAAGGTCAGTTGCGGTTTCGCCAAGGCCTGCAGGGCTTCACGCGCAAGGTCATCGCCCAGGTGCGCCAAGGCCCCGAAACCGATGCCCTTATTGGGGATGGCGCGCAGTTGCTCCTTGATCTGCTTCAACGAAGCACCGAGGTCGGCGACCGGCGTCAGTCGGGCCGGGAACAGGCTGGTGAACCAGCCTACGGTACGGCTCAGGTCGACATGGGCGAACAGATCCTCACGGCCGTGGCCTTCGAGTTGCACCCACACACTGTCATCGCCGGTCCAGCGCACCATCACCCGCGCCAGCGCCGTCAGCAGCAGGTCGTTGACCTGGGTGCGATAGGCCGCCGGGGCTTGCTGCAGCAATTGCCGGGTGAGGTTTTTGTCCAGTGCCGTGCGAATCGTCACGGCTTGGCCCTGTTGCTGCCCGCCCTGGGGGTTGTCCCACGGCAAACCGGCCGGGGCGCCGTGCAACTGCTGCTGCCAGAAGCCCAGTTCGGCCTGCAAGGGTGCGCTGGCGGCATAGTCCTGCAACGCGGCGGTCCAGGCGTTGACCGCGCTGGTCTTGGCCGGCAGTTGCACCGCCGCGCCCGCGAGGGTCTGGCGATAAGCGCTTTGCAGGTCTTCGAACAGTATCCGCCAGGACACACCGTCCACCACCAGGTGATGGACAACCAGCAACAGCCGCTGCGTGCCATCGGCGAGGTTCGCCAGCAGCGCGCGGATCAGCGGCCCGCCCTCCAGTCGCAGGCTGCGCTGGGCCTGGTTGCCCAGCACTTGCAGTGCGGCGAGATCGTCGACGTCGGCTTGCCAGAGCAGCGTGTCGGCGGCCTGCGCCTCGACGTCACGGTAACGCGCGGTCCAGCGTTCGCCCTGCTCGATGAAGTCCAGGCGCAAGCTGTCGTGGTGCACGACCAGTGCGCCCAAGGCCTGTTCCAGCGCCTGCGCATCCAGCGCCTGGGTCGGCTTGAGCATCACCGACTGGTTCCAGTGATGGCGGTCGGGGATCGGCTGGGTGAAGAACCAATGATGAATCGGCAGCAGTGCGGTTTCGCCGGTCGCGGGTTGCTGGTCGATCAATTGCAGCGGCGCGCCCGTCTGTACCACGGCGGCCAGGGCCTCGATGGTCTGGTGCTGGAACAGGTCCTTCGGCGTGAAGTGCATACCGACCAACCGAGCACGACTGACCACCTGGATCGAGACGATGGAGTCGCCGCCCAGCTCGAAGAAGTTGTCCCGTAGGCCCACTTGCGCGAGCTTGAGCACGTCCTGCCAGATCGACACCAGTTGCTGTTCCAGCGTGCTGCGCGGGGCCACGTAGGTTTGCTGCAATTGGCTGACGTCGGGCTTGGGCAGGTTCTTGCGGTCGAGCTTGCCGTTGGGGGTCAACGGCAGGCGTTCGAGCAGCAGCAGATAAGCCGGGACCATGTGTGCCGGCAGGGTCGCCTTGAGCTGGTCACGCAAGTGCTCGGCGAAATCCTTTGGCACGGTTTCATTGGCCACCACATAGGCCACCAGGCGCTTGCCGCTGCCAGCAGCACCTTCCTGGGCTACGACAACCGCTTCGCGCACGCCTTCAAGGGCTTGCAGGCTGGCTTCGACTTCGCCCAGTTCGATGCGGAAGCCGCGGATTTTCACTTGATTGTCGATGCGGTCCAGGTAATCGAAAGTGCCATCGGCGCGTTGGCGCACCAGGTCGCCGGTGCGGTAGAGCAAACCGCCGCTGCTGAACGGGTCAGCGATAAATCGCTCGGCCGTCAGGCCCGGACGGTTCAGGTACCCCCGCGCCAGGCCGCTGCCGCCCAGGTACAGTTCGCCGGCCATGCCCTGGGGCAACAGGTTCAAATCAGCGTCGAGCACGTAGGCGCTGCGGTCGCCGATGCGGCTGCCGATGGGCGCATAGGCGGCGCCACACGCCACGTCGCGGCCAGCCTTCCAGATCAGCGGCGTGACCACGGTTTCGGTCGGGCCGTAGCCGTTGATGATGTAGTCCGGGTCGAGGGCGCGCTTGACCCGTTCGAAGCTGGCATTGGGCACCGCATCGCCGCCAAAGCAGTAGATGCGCACCTTCGGCGGGTTGCCCTCGCGCTCGGCGTGTTCGGCCAGTTGTTGCAGGTACACCGGCGGGAACGCCACCACCGTCACACCGTGTTCGCCCATGGCGTTGTAGGTCTGTTCCGGGGTCCACAGGCTGTCATCGCGAATCAGCAGCGAGGCACCGTGGGTCAGGCTGGTAAGCCAGCGTTCATGGGCACCGTCGAAGGCGAACGACATGAAATGGAATTCGCAATCGCTGTCGCGCATTTCATAGCGCTCACCGATGGCCTGGCAGTGCATCGCCAGCGGACCGTGGGCCACGCTCACGCCTTTCGGGTTGCCGGTGGAACCGGAGGTGTAGATGACGTAGGCGAGGTTCTGCGGATCGACGGTGATCGACGGTGCATCGGCCGATTGCAGGCTCAGGTCCAGGCGATCGAGCTCCAGCACCTGGTTGGCGCCTTCCAGCGGCAGTTGCGCCGACACCCGGGAGTCGGTGAGCAACAGCGCCAGCCCGGAATCCTCGATCAGGTAGGCCAGGCGTTCCCGTGGGTAGCTGGTGTCCAGCGGCACATAGGCCGCGCCGGCCTTGAGCACCGCCAGCAGTGCGACGATCACCCCTTCACTGCGCGGCAGGGCCACGCCAACGCGGGTTTCCGGGCCCACGCCACGGGCAATCAGGGCGTGCGCCAACTGGTTGGCCCGCCGGTCGATCTCGCCATAGCTGAAGCGCTGGCCGTCGAAGATCACCGCCGTCGCGTCGGGCTTGTGCGTCGCCAGATGGGCGATGCGTTGGTGTACGGCCATGTCGGTCGGGTAGGACTGCGGGTGGTTGGCAGCCTGTTGCGCCCTGTGCTCCTCGTCATCGGCCAGGGCAATCTCGCCGAGGCGACGCTCGGCGGATTCGGCAAACCGCTCCAGCAGGAGCAACAGTTGCGCACTCAAGCGCTCAATGGTTGCAACGCTGAAATGCGCCTGGTCGAAACTCATGTGCAGCGCCAGCGTCTCGCCCAAGGTCACGCCCAGGGTCAGCGGGTAGTGGGTCTGATCCTGGTTGGCGACTTCGCCGAACACCACGCCTTGGGCGGTGCCGTGTTGCAACGCCGCGGAAATCGGGAAGTTCTCGAACACCAGCAGACTGTCGAACAGCGCTCCCCCGCCCTGCCCAGCCCAGCGCTGGATGCTCGCCAGCGGCGTGTGCTCGAACTCGCGCAGGCTCAGGTTCTGCGCCTGTACGGCGGCCAGCCAGGCCGCGACGGTCTGGTCCGGACGCGAGCCGGCGATCACCGGCAAGGTGTTGATGAACAGGCCGACCTGTTGTTCGATGCCAACCAGCTCCGCCGGCCGCCCGGCCACGGTGGTGCCAAACGCCACGCAGTCGCTGCCAGTGTAGCGCTGCAACAGCAGCAGCCACGCCGCTTGCACCAGGGTGTTGACGGTGACTTTCTGCTGGCGGGCGAACGCGTTGAGACGGCCAGTGCCCGGCGCATCCAGGTGGTAATGCCTGAGCGCATGAGCGCTTTCGCTGCGCATTTCGCCACTCGCCGCAGCGGCGTTCGCCAGTACCGTCGGCTCCTGGAGATCGGCCAGTTGCTCCCGCCAGAACGCTTCGCTGAGCGCGGCGTCCTGGCGCTGCAACCATTGGATGTAATCGGCATAGCGGCTGACCGGGCGCGGCGGCTGTTGACCGGCATAACGCTGCAGCACTTCACCGAGCATCTGCGCGCTGCTCCAGCCATCCATCAGGATATGGTGGTTGGTAAAGATCAGGTGATGACGCTCATCGCTCAGTTGAATCAGCGTGACCCGCAGCAGCCCGGCCTGGGTCAGGTCAAACCCCATGGCCAGGTCAGCGGCAATGAAATCCTTGAGGGCCAGGGCAACGTCATGGCGTTCGCGCCAATCGAGCACGGTGTAGGGCAGCGCCAGACGGCGGTGGATGATCTGCAACTGTTGCTGCAACTCGCCCTGCCAGATGAAGCCGCTGCGCAGGATCTCATGGGCGTCCAGGGTCGCCTGCCACGCCGCGCGGAAACGCTCGGGGTCCAGGCCATCGACATCCACGCACAATTGGTTGATGTAGGCACCGGTACCCTGCTCGTACAGGGTATGAAACAGCATGCCTTGCTGCATCGGCGACAGTGGATAAATGTCTTCGATGGCGGCAGCGGGCACCGGGATCGCGTCCAACTGCGCCTGGGTGATGCGCGCCAGCGGGAAGTCCGACGGCGTGGTACCCATGGAATGGGCCTGGCAACAATGGCCGATCAGCGCTTCCAGTTCGCGGGCATAGTCATCGGCCAGACGGGCGATGGTCGCCTCGTTGAATTGCTCAAGGCTGAACGTCCAACGCAAGTCGAGCTCGCCGTCGTAGACCTGGCCTTCGACACTCAGCCAGTTATCCAGTGGCGCATCAAGGCTCTGCTCGCGCCCGGCGCTTTCCCCCGCCGGGCTGAACAGCGCACCCTCCCGGGCATCGAAACTGCCGTCGAACTGGCCGAGGTAATTGAAGGTGATGCCCGGCAATGGCAAGGCCTTGAGACAGGCTTGCGCCGCATCGTCGCCGAGGTAGCGCAGCACACCGAAACCGATGCCCTTGTTCGGGATCGCCCGCAGTTGCTCCTTGATCTGCTTGATCGCGGCACCCACGCCATCGGCCGGGGTCAGCCGCACCGGGAACAGGCTGGTGAACCAGCCGACCGTGCGGGTCAGATCGACGCCTTTGAACAACTCTTCGCGGCCATGGCCTTCGAGCTGGATCAAGGTGTCGGCGTGGCCGGTCCAGCGACAGATCACCCGCGCCAGGGCGGTCAGCAGCAGGTCGTTGACCTGGGTGCGATACGCCGCGGGAGCCTGTTGCAGCAGCTGTTGAGTGAGGGTTTTGTCGAGACGGCTGTGCAGCACTTTGGCGTAACGGCTTTGCCGGCTGCCTTGGGGGTTATCCCACGGCAGATCCACTCCCGCGCCTTGCAGTTGTTGCTGCCAGAACGTCAGTTCGGCCTGAACGTTTTCCGTGCTGGCGTAGGCCTGCAGATGTTCACCCCAGGCCTTGTAGGCGCTGGTCTTGGCCGGCAGCTTGATGGCGGTGCCGGCGCTGGCCTGTTGATAAGCCCGTTGCAGATCTTCCAGCAGGATGCGCCACGACACACCGTCCACGGCCAGGTGGTGCACGGCCAATAACAGACGCTGGCTGCCATCGGCCATGCTCGCCAGCACCGCACGCAGCAGCGGGCCATTGTGCAGGTCGAGGCTGCACTGAGCCTTGGCACACAGGTCTTGCAGCTCAGCAGCGCTCAGGTTGTCCGCTGTCCACAACAACTCAGGGTCGACCACCATCGGCGCGACCTCAGCCCGCCAACCTGCCGGGGTTTCGACGAAGCGCGAACGCAACGCATCGTGATGCGCCAACACGGCGTTGAGGGCCTGCAGCAGCGCCGGGGCCTGCAACGGTAGATGGCTGCGCAACAAGACGGTCTGGTTCCAGTGGTGACGCTGGGCAATGGCGTCCTCGAAAAATACCTGCTGGATGGGCAGCAACGGCTGTTCGCCGCTGACCGGCCCCTGATCGATCTGCAGCCCGCTGCCACCCTGTTGCGCGACGCTCGCCAGGCCTTGCACGGTTTGATGCTGGAACAGGTCACGGGGGGTGAAATGGATCCCGGCCTGCCGCGAGCGGCTGACCACCTGGATCGAGATGATCGAGTCGCCACCCAGCTCGAAAAAGTTGTCGGTCAAACCGACCTGTTCAAGCTTGAGCACGTCCCGCCAGATGGCCGCGATGCCTCGCTCCAGTTCGCTGCGGGGGGCGATAAAGGCCTGCTGCAGTTGACTGGCATCCGCTGACGGCAAGGCCTTGCGGTCGAGCTTACCGTTGGGGCTCAGCGGCAATTGCGCAAGGAACACCAGCTGGGTTGGCACCATGTAATCCGGCAGATGCTCCTTGAGTTGCGCCTTGAGGGTTTCCCGCGCAGCGCCCTGCTCATCCGCCGAGGCCGACACCAGCGATGCATCCTTGGGCACCACGTAACCCACCAGTTGCAAGCTGCTGCCACCCTGCACCGCCAGTACGACGGCTTCACTGACCGCCGCCAGTTCCAACAGGCGTGCTTCGACCTCGCCCAGCTCGATGCGCAAGCCGCGGATCTTCACTTGATGGTCAACGCGGCCCACGTATTCGATTTCGCCCAAGGCATTGAAGCGCGCCAAGTCGCCGGTGCGATACAGGCGCGCACCGCGGGTGGAGAACGGATCGGGGATGAAACGTTCGGCGGTCAAGGCCGGGCGTTGAAAGTAACCACGCGCCAGCAGCTCGCCGCCAATCAGCAACTCCCCGGTCACCCCCACCGGCGTGGGCGCCAGGTGCGCATCCAGTAGATAGGTATGCCGACCTGGAAGCGGTTGACCAATGGGCAAGGTCAGCGGCAGCGGCCGGCGATTGAAGACGTAATCGCTGCAATCAAGGGTGGTGGCCGTGACCGTGGCTTCGGTCGGGCCGTAGGTGTTGAGCAGCTTGACCTGCTCCAGCCCGGCCCGGCGCCAGGCCTGCACGCCTTCGGGCGGCATGGCTTCACCCCCGCTGTGCACCTGGCGCAGCGCCGCATAGTCACGCGGCCCGACAGCGGCGAACTCCTTGGCGATCATGTTCCAGTAGGCGGTGGTCAAGTCCATGACCGTGATGCCCTGCTCGACGATCTGGCGGTACAGGGTTTCGCTGTCCCAGACCTCGTTGCCGCGCAGCACCACCGAGGCGCCGCAGGTCAGCGGGCCGAACAGTTGCTCGCCAAAGGCATCGAAGTTGAACGTCGCGAATTGCAGCACGCAGTCGGTGCTGTTCAAGCCGTAATAGTACTGCGAGGCAAACGCATGCTTGCTCAACGCGCCATGACTGATACCGACGCCTTTCGGCCGCCCGGTCGAGCCGGAGGTGAACATGACGTAGGCCAGGCTGTCGGCCCACACCTTGCGTTGCAGGTTACCTGGCTCGGCGCTTTCCCAGGACTCGGCCTGATCCAGGCACAGGCAACGCACGCCGTCGGGCACAGGCAGTCGTTCAAGCAAATGGCTTTGGCTCAGGAGCAAACGGCTGGCGCTGTCTTCGATCATGAATCGAAGGCGATCCACCGGGTACTGGGGGTCCAGCGGCACGTAGGCACCGCCGGCCTTGAGCACGGCAAGAATGGCCACCACCAGGTCCAGGCTCCGGTCGACAGCGATGCCCACCAGCACGTCAGGACCGCCCCCCGCCGCCACCAATGTGCGCGCCAGGCGGTTGGATCGGGCATTGAGCTGGCCATAGCTCAATCGTTGTCCATCGCAGATCAAGGCGACGGCGTCCGGGCTACGTTGAGCTTGGGCCTCGAACAGTTCATGCACCGGGCGCTCACTCGGCCAGCTCGTGTCGTGGCGCGCCCACTCTGTCACCACCTGCCGATAGTCGGCCGGCGCCAACAACGCCAGCTCGCCGACGCGCTGCTGCGGGTCGTTGACGATGTTGCGCAACAGCAACGTCCAGTGCCGAGCCATGCGCTCGATGGTGTCGTGGCTGAACAAGTCACTGGCGTAGGTGAACGCCGCATGCAAGTGCCCGCCCTTTTCGTAGGTGTCCAGGCTCAAGTCGAACTGGGTGCTGCGGGTTTCCCACTCGATGACGCCCAACTCCAGACCGCTGCCGACTTTCAGCGTGGTGACGTCGGCCACTTCCGGCTGGTGGTTGTACATCACCTGGAACAATGGATTGTAGCTCAGGCTGCGCTCAAGCTTCAGCGCCTCGACCAACCGTTCGAAGGGCAGGTCCTGGTGGGCCTGGGCGCCGAGGGCGGTTTCCTTGATGTCACGCAACAGGTCGCCGAGGCGAGTCTGGCCGTCCAGTTGCACCCGCAATACCTGGGTGTTGACGAAGAAACCGATCAGCCCTTCGATTTCCCGGCGGTTGCGATTGGCGATCGGGACGCCGACCCGCAAGTCATCTTGCCCGGTATAGCGGTACAGCAGGATATTGAAAGTCCCCAGCAACAGCATGAACAACGTGACCCCATGCTGGCGGGCAACGCCGCGCAGTTGCTCGACCAGCGCGGCGTCCACCACCTGCTCCAGGCGGCGACCGCGATAGCTCGGCAGCACCGGGCGCGGATAGTCGATGGGCAGCTCCAGCACCGGATGCTCATCGCCCAGCTGCGCTTGCCAGTAATCGAGTTGACGCTGCAGCTCGCCCGCTTCCAGCCAGCGCCGCTGCCACAGGGCGTAGTCGCTGTACTGGATCGGCAAGTCGGCCAACTGAGGTTCCACGCCCGCTTCATGGGCGTCGTAGCAGCGAATGAACTCGTCGATCAATACGTTCATCGACCAACCGTCGGAGACGATGTGGTGCAAGGTCAGCAGCAGCACGTGCTCCTGATCATCGAGCTTGAGCAGTTCGACCCGCAGCAAAGGGCCGCTGGACAGGTCGAAGGGCCGCAGTGATTGTTCCTCGGCGGCCCGACGCACCGCTTGCTCGCGCTCGGCTGCCGGCATGGCGCTGAAGTCCCTGTGCTCGATCACCAGCGGCGCGTCGGTCGGCACTTGCAGGAGGCTGTCGTCGGCCTGGCGCTGGAACACCGTGCGCAGGGTTTCGTGACGGGCCACCAGGCTGGCGAAAGCTTGCTCCAGCGCTGGCAGGCTCAGCGCGCCCTTGAGCCGCACCGCTCCCGGCAGGTTGTAGGCACCGCTGTCCGGCTCCAGCTGCCAGAGAAACCACATGCGCTGCTGGGCATAGGACAACACCTGGCGATCCTCGGCCTCGACGCCCCGGGGGATGGGAAAACCGCTGAACTCCACGCCCTCCTTGTCCAGCGCGGCCAGGAACATCCGGCGCTTTTCCAGGGGCAACCCGATAAACCGGCGAGCAAGTTTCAAGGCGTCTTCAGCATTCATTTCTGGGGTATCCGGAATCAGTGGGCACAAGGCACAAAGGCAAGTCGTCCCTATGAAACGAATGCAAACCGGAAAAATTAGCGTTTGAGAATTTGTGTCAGGAAGAGCTTCCCGACAGGAAAGGACAGTCCGCATTGTGGCGAGGGGATTTAGCGAAGCGTCGCACCGCCCCGCTGGGCTGCGAAGCAGCCCCAAAAACCGAGGAGATGTTGCGTCAGGTAGTTTGAATGGGGCCGCTTCGCGCCCCAGCGGGGATAAATCCCCTCGCCACAGGGGTCAACCCATGCCGCCGATGATGCACGCTCAACTGATCCTTGATCAGCCGCAGCACCTTGGCCTCGTGCTCATGAATGAAGAAGTGCCCGCCCGCCAGCATGTCCACCGAAAAGCTGCCCGTGGTTTCCTGGCGCCAGCCCATCAGTTGCTCCGTGGTGGCCTTGTCGGCCGTGCCGCCGAACACGTGCACCGGACAGTTGAGCAGCGGCCGCTGCCGCGGCTGGAAATGTCCGCACAGCAAAAAATCGGCGCGCAGGACCGGCAAGGTCAAGGCCATCAGCTCTTCATTGGCCAGGATCTCCTCGCTCGTACCGTTGAGGGTGCGCAGTTGCTCGATCAGTTCAGCGTCGGTTTTCGGCTTGGCGAAACCGCGGTCGTAGTCGGCGCGCATCGTCGGCGCCGCGGTGCCGGATGCAAACAACGCCACCGGTTCCGGGCAGCCAAGTTCACGCAGGGCATGGGCGATTTCACAGGCCAGCAGCGCGCCCAGGCTGTGGCCAAACAAGGCGTAAGGGGCCTGGAGCGACGGACGCAGCTCCCGCGCCAGCTGCATCGCCAACGGGCCCATGTCGGTATGCAGCGGCTCGTCGAAGCGCGCTCCGCGCCCCGGCAGTTCCACCGGTTGCACGTGCAGCCATTGCGGCAACGTGCGCCGCCAGCGGCTGTACACCATCGCGCTGGCGCCGGAATAAGGCAGGCACAGCAGGGTCAGTTGGGTCACTGCGGTTTTCTCCGATCGGTCGTGTAGGGAAGATAACGAAATCGTAACCCATGGAATTAGTCAAAACCGTGACGTTCGCCACGAGATGCCTGCCCCTTGTGGGAGCAAGGCTTGTGGGAGCAAGGCTTGCCCGCGATGAACGATAACGCGGTTCATCCTCCCACACGACCTTATACTGGCGGCACCTCGACTCACCGCACTGCACAGGAGAACGCCATGGGCTGGTCCGCCAAGCAATACGTCACCTTCGAACAGGAACGCACCCGTCCGTCCCGGGACCTGCTCGCCGCCATCCCCCCGACACAGGCCCGCTCGGTGATCGACCTGGGGTGCGGCCCGGGCAATTCCACCGAGCTGCTGGTGGAACATTTCAACAGCGCCACGGTGCGCGGCCTGGACAGTTCCAGCGACATGGTCGACGCCGCACGCAAACGCCTGCCCGCCGTGGCGTTCGACACTGCCGACATCGGCCAATGGGATGAGCCCGGGCCGTTCGACGTGATTTTCGCCAACGCCGTGCTGCAATGGCTGCCTGACCACGCCAGCCTGCTGCCCGCGCTGGTGGGCAAGCTCGCTCCCGGTGGCAGCCTGGCAATCCAGATGCCCGACAACCTGCACCAGCCCTCCCACCGCTTGATGCGGGAAATCGCCGCCAACGGGCCTTGGGCCAGCCAACTGGCCGCGGCGGCTGATTCGCGTACCGAGATGGCGGATGCCAGCGCCTACTACTCGATCCTCAAGCCCCACTGCAGCCGCGTCGATGTGTGGCGCACCACCTACCATCACCCCTTGGCCGGCGGTGCTGCAGGCGTGGTGGAATGGTTCAAGGGCAGCGCCTTGCGGCCGTTTCTCGAGCCGCTGGACGAGGCGCAACGCGAGCAGTACCTGGCCCGCTACCTCAAGGCGATCGAACAGGCTTATCCCGCCCAGGACGATGGGACGGTGCTGCTGCCGTTTCCCCGGTTGTTCATGGTTGCGACGCGCTAGGGCGACGGTCGATGACGCAGCGACGGGGCCTAAATTTCTGATCCGGGCCCTCGTTACCTGCTAAGACCAAAAACCCGCAAGAGTGACCGCCGTGGACCTGCACACCATCCTGGGCAAGCTGTTCGCCAATGCCGGCGCCGTTGGTATCGAAGGCGTCTTCCAATTCGTGTTCGGCCCGCACCAGGCGTACTGGTCCGAGGTCAAGGCCAGCAGCCGCACCGAAGCTGGCCGCCACAGCAGCCCTGACGTGACCATCGAGGTGGCGGAAAAGGACTTCCTCGGGATCATGGCCGGCATGGCCAATGTCGAGGAACTGTTCGCCAGCGGGCGCCTGAAGATCGGTGGCAACATGGGCCTGGCGACGTTGCTGCCGCAGATCATCGACCATGCCCGGCATGGCGGTGGCGTGGTGGAAAAGGTCGACATGAACAAGCGCTACCCCACCCCGTCGCGCTTCAGCGAAAAACTCACCGCGAGCCTGCCGCCCCAACGCAGCGTGGAACGGCGGCCTCGCAGCGAGCTGTCGGTGCAGGAGTTTCAAGCGCGCTATTTACCCCACGGCATTCCGCTGGTCATCAGCGATGCCTTGCAGGACTGGCCGTTGTTCAAACTCAGCCGCGAAGAATCCCTGGTGCATTTTGCCGAGCTGCAAGGCATCACCCGCCACGGCGACTACGTGAAGAAGACCTTCTCCACCGAGCGGGATTTCCGCTCCACGTCCATGGCCGACTTCATCGCCTCCCTCGACAGCCCGGCGACCAAGGGCGCCGACGGCGAACCACCGGCCTACATGGGCAACAACATCCTGCCGGCGCAACTGATGGAGCAGATCAAGTACCCGCCCTACTTCGCCCCCTCGCTGTTCATCCCGCCGCGCATCTGGATCGGCCCCAAGGGCACCCTGACGCCGCTGCACCGCGACGACACCGACAACCTGTTCGCCCAGGTCTGGGGCCAGAAAACCTTCACCCTCGCCGCGCCTCACCACCGCGAAGCCCTGGGCACCTGGTCCACGGCGCCCCAAGGCGGGCTGGACGGTTGTGATTTCAACCCGGACGCGCCGGACTACCAACGCTTCCCCCACGCCCGCGACGTGACCTTCATGCGCGTGACATTGGAGGCAGGGGATTTGCTGTTTTTGCCTGAGGGTTGGTTCCATCAGGTGGAGTCGGTGTCTACGTCGTTGTCGGTGAATTTCTGGGTGAATTCGGGGCGGGGTTGGTAACAGCCGACCTGAAGCAAAATTCTTTGTGGCTGGAGGATTGTGGGAGCAAGGCTTGCCCGCGATGAAGGCAATGCGGTCTTTCAGAAATCGAGTCGCCTGTTTCGCGAGCAAGCTATGCTCCCACGGTCCCCTTGCCACAGGTTTGTGTTTGGACCTGGAATATGAAGACAGCTTCACCCAACTGAACTCTGCACGCCTCACGCCAGTCAGCAGGTAAGGCCCTCCATTCAAGGTGCTAGACCATGCAGATATCCCTCGCCCGACAGGTTGCCCTGGTCACCGGCGCCAGCTCCGGCATTGGCGCAGGCGCGGCCAGGGCGTTGGCGCACGCCGGTGCCGCAGTGGTGCTCAACTACCACTCCAGCGCCGGCCCGACCGAAGCGCTGGCCCGTGAAATCAACGCCACCGGCGGCCGCGCCATCGCTGTCGGGGCCGATGTGTCGAAGGAGCCGGACGTCGAGCGGCTGTTCGCCCAGACCCTCGAAGCCTTTGACGCGCTGGACATCCTGGTCGCCAACTCCGGCCTGCAAAAAGATGCCGCCACCGTCGACATGCGCCTGGAAGACTGGAACACCGTGATCGGCACCAACCTCACCGGCCAGTTCCTCTGCGCTCGCGCCGCCCTGCGGATTTTCACCCGCCAGGGTATTCGCCACGGCGTGTCCCGGGCCGCTGGCAAGATCATCCACATGAGTTCGGTGCACCAGCGCATTCCCTGGGCCGGCCACGCCAATTACGCCGCGTCCAAGGGCGGGGTCGATCTGCTGATGCAGAGCCTGGCCCAGGAAACCAGCCACCAGCGCATCCGCATCAACAGCATCGCCCCCGGCGCCATCCGCACGGCCATCAACCAGGACGCCACCGAGGGCGAGCAGGAACAGAAACTGCTGGAGCTGATTCCTTACGGTCGCGTCGGCGCTGTGGAGGACGTCGCCAACGCGGTGGTCTGGCTGGCCTCGGACTTGTCCGATTATGTGGTGGGCACCACGTTGTTCATCGATGGTGGGATGAGCCTTTATCCGGGGTTTCGCGGCAATGGCTGATCATGACGAACCGCAAAGCCCCATCGAGAACCACGGCATCATCGGCGACATGCGCAGCGCCGCGCTGGTCAATGACCAAGGCAGCATAGATTTTTTCTGCTGGCCGGAATTCGACAGCCCATCGATCTTCTGTTCGCTGCTGGATACGCCCGAAGCAGGCATTTTCCAACTGGCCCCGGACCTGCCGAACGCCCGCCGCCAGCAGATCTACCTGCCCGACACCAACGTGCTGCAAACCCGCTGGCTGAGCGACGGCGCCGTGGTGGAAGTCACCGACCTGCTGCCCATCGGCGACAGCGAGGATGATTTACCGGTGCTGATGCGCAAAGTGCACATGACCGTCGGCAGCGCGACGTTTCGCATGCGCTGCGCCGTGCGGCATGACTACGCCCGGGCCGCCACCACGGCGCGCCAGGACGCTGCCCACATCTGTTTCGAGGCGCCGGGGCAACCGAGCCTGCGCCTATGCTCCGACCAGCCCATGACGCTGGACGGCAATGCGGCGGTGGCCGAGTTCACCCTGGCGCAGGGCCAGAGCGCCGAATTCCTGCTGGGTGGCATCGACGACCCGCGCCTTCAGGACGATGTCAGCGCGATTTGCCTGGAACGCACCCTGGCGTTCTGGCGCGGCTGGATCGGCCAGTCCACCTACCGGGGACGCTGGCGGGAAGTGGTCAACCGCTCGGCCCTGGCGCTGAAGCTGCTGACCTCGCGCAAACACGGCGCCATCCTCGCCGCCGCCACCTTCGGCCTGCCGGAAACCCGCGGCGGCGAACGCAACTGGGATTATCGCTACACCTGGATCCGCGACTCTTCCTTTACCGTCTATGCGTTCATGCGCCTGGGCTTCGTCGAAGAAGCCAACGCCTACATGCGCTGGCTGCGCGGCCGGGTCAGTGACTGCTGTGATCAACCGATCAAACTCAATATTCTCTACGGTCTGGACGGCAGGCAGGAGCTACCGGAAACCGAGTTGCCACACCTGAGCGGCTTCGGCAACGCCCGACCGGTACGCATTGGCAACCTGGCCTACAAACAGGTGCAGTTGGACATTTTCGGCGAGCTGATGGACGCGGTGTACCTGGTCAACAAATACGGCGAAGCGATCTCTCATCAAGGCTGGAAACACACCGTCGAGGTGGTCGACCAAGTGTGCAAGGTCTGGCAGGACAAGGATGTGGGTATCTGGGAAATGCGCGGCGACAAACAGCATTTCCTGCATTCGCGGCTGATGTGCTGGGTCGCGGTGGATCGCGCCATCCGCCTGGCCGAAAAACGCTCCCTGCCCGCCCCGTTCGCCCGCTGGGACGAGACGCGCCAGGCCATCTACCAGGACATCTGGACGAACTTCTGGAACGACGAACACCAGCACTTCATCCAGCGCCTGGGCAGTACCGCCCTGGACGGCTCGATGCTGTTGATGCCGCTGGTGCGCTTCGTCAGCGCCCGCGACCCGCGCTGGCTCTCGACACTCGACGCCATCGAAAAAAACCTGGTGCGCGACGGCATGGTCTATCGCTACCGCAACGACGACAGCCCCATCGACGGCCTCAGCGGCATCGAAGGCTCATTCGCGGCCTGCTCGTTCTGGTACGTCGAATGCCTGGCCCGCGCCGGCCGCGTGGAAAAAGCCCAGCTGGAGTTCGAACAACTGCTGCGCTACGCCAACCCGCTGGGGCTGTACGCCGAAGAATTCGACAGCCACGGCTACCACCTGGGCAACACTCCCCAAGCCCTGACCCACCTGGCGTTGATCAGCGCGGCGAGCTTCCTGGACCGCAAGTTGAGCGGGGAGAAAACTCATTGGCAGCCGTGAACTAGGCTTTTGTGGGAGCAAGGCTTGCCCTCGATGAAGGTGACGCGTTCATTGTGATCGTTCCTCACGCTCCGCGTGGGAACGCCGCCAGGGACGCTCCGCGTTCCGCTTCTGGAGGGTGACGCAGAGCGTCACGGGCTGCATTCCCACGCGGAGCGTGGGAACGATCATGGTGTGCCGGCTACCGCGCTGAGTCGGCCAGCTCGAGGTCATCCAACGCACGGTTAGCCAGCAACCTGGCCAGTTCGATCAACTGCTGAATCCCCAGCGCAACATGCCGCCGAGAACCCTCCAACTCGAACCCCAGGTCACTGACCAGCGCATCGGCCGAGGCCAGGGTTTCGTTGAGGGTGGTCAGCACCGATTCGGTGTTGAGGCCGGGGACCACGGTGAAAACCTGGCCGTCCTGGGTGTCGGGTTTAGGCGGCGTGGGCGACAAATGGATATTCAGCGCCCGGTCGGCGGCTTCGCGGAGTTTTTTTTGTATCGAAGGTGGTGTAGGCAGAGAGGTCTTCGGGGCGTGGTGGGTTGGGGGTGATCTTGACCATGATGTGAATCTCCATTCAAAAGTGGAGTTCGCCATTTCCGCGACCAAGCAGAGGGGTGGCGAACTGTACGCAGGTTGGTCGACCAGGGAATGGATACCCGGCAGGGCCCGAAGCCCTCCCACGCACAGTCAGCCATAAAGCAGACAGCCGCTCGCGCGGCATCGTGCGCCATTCTAAACCCGGGCGACCAAACCCGGTCGCTGATTTTTCAGCGACGAGCAAAGCCTATCCCCGCTATTTCCTAACCGGCAACCGCCGCGACTCGTCAGAAAATTCCGGTTCACCTATTTTTTTGTAGGAACACCGCACCACTGTGGCGAGGGGATTTATCCCCGCTGGGCTGCGCAGCAGCCCCTGTAATCAGCGCCTCGGTGCATCAGGCAGATTGAGTTGGCTGTTTAGGGGGCTGCTTCGCAGCCCAACGGGGATAAATCCCCTCGCCACAAAAACTAGTGACGTCCCGTTTCGAG
>NZ_MUOA01000027.1:0-50554 GCF_002001065.1 Pseudomonas sp. A25(2017)
GCCGGCCAACCTGATCGCCACCGCCGGCTGCGTCGCGCTGTGGGGTTACCTGCTGTACCAGGGCGTGATCGATCCGCTGGGCGGCATCAACACCTTGTGGCCGCTGTTCGGCATCTCCAACCAGATGTTGGCCGGTATCGCCCTGATGCTCGCCACCGTGGTCCTGATCAAGATGAAGCGCCAGCGCTACGTCTGGGTCACGCTGCTGCCGGCGAGCTGGCTGCTGATCTGCACCACCACCGCGGGCCTGATCAAGCTGTTCGACGCCAACCCGGCGATCGGCTTCCTGGCCCTGGCACGCAAATACAACGATGCCCTGGCCGCCGGCCAGATCCTGGCCCCGGCCAAGAGCATCGAGCAGATGCAGCACGTGGTGTTCAACGCCTACACCAACGCGACGCTGACGGTGTTGTTCCTGTTCGTGGTCTTCAGCATCCTGTTCTACGCGCTCAAGGTCGGCATCGCCGCCTGGGGCACGAAGGAACGCACGGACAAAGAAGCGCCATTCCAGGCCCTGCCAGACGCTTGATAGAGGATTGCAACGATGTTCAATGACTTGAGTCGCCTGGGTAAATACCTCGGTCAGGCCGCCCGCCTGATGGTCGGCATGCCCGACTACGACAACTACGTCGAGCACATGCAAACCAAGCACCCGGACAAGCCGATGATGGACTACGAGGCGTTCTTTCGTGAACGCCAGGAGGCCCGTTACGGCGGCAAGGGTGGGCCCAAGTGCTGTTGAGTTGAGCTAAACCCCTTGTGGGAGCGGGCAAGCCCGCTCCCACAGTTGTTTTGGGGTGTTCTCAAGATTTGCATACGCCACAAATCCCTTGTGGGAGCGAGCCTGCTCGCGATAGCGTCGGATCAGCAGTATTGATGTTGACTGACTCAGCGCTATCGCGAGCAGGCTCGCTCCCACATTGGTTTGTGCTTTTCTTTAATTTCGAAACAGGAGAATCATGTTGTCCTCTCCCATCCCGGTCACCATCCTCAGCGGCTTCCTCGGCGCCGGCAAGACCACGCTGTTGCGCCATCTGCTCAAGGCCGAGCACGGCCTTAAGATCGCCGTGATCGAGAACGAATTCAGCGATGCCGGCATCGACACCCAACTGCTGGGCGACGAGCCGGTGCAGGTCATGACCCTGGCCAACGGTTGCGTGTGCTGCACCATTCACACCGACCTGACCAAGGCCCTGTACCTGTTGCTTGAGCGGCTGGACAGCGGCGAGATCGCCTTCGACCGCCTGGTGATCGAATGCACCGGCCTGGCCGATCCGGCCCCGGTGGCGCAGACTTTTTTCATCGACGAGGACCTGCGCGAGCGCTATATCCTCGACGGCATTCTTACGCTGGTGGACGCTGCTCATGCCGAGATCCACCTGACCCAGGCCATCGCCCAGGCCCAGGTCGGGTTTGCCGATCGCCTGCTCCTGAGCAAGACCGACCTGGTGGACACGGCCCAGGTCCAGGCCCTTGGTGAGCGCCTGACGCGCATCAACCGACGGGCGCCGATCCGGGTGGTCGAGCACGGCAAGATCGACCTGGCCGAGCTGCTCGATATTCGTGGCTTCAATCTCAATGCGGACTTGGGCGCAGGGTTCAGCCTGCGACCGGTCGGCAAGGCCACACCGGGTGATCGCATCAGCAGTTTGGTTCTGCGTACCGATAAGGCGCTGGATATCGACAAGCTCAGCGAGTTCATGAACCAGTTGCTGGAAGAACACGGCAAGCAATTGCTGCGCTACAAGGGTGTGCTGAACATCGCCGGCGAACCCCGTCGGTTGGTGTTCCAGGGCGTGCTCAAGTTGTACGGTTTCGATTGGGACACCGAATGGGCCCCCGGCGAAGCCCGGGAAAGCGTGATCGTGTTCATCGCCGACGAACTGCCCGAAGAGAAGATCCGCGCCGGCTTCGAAGCCGCGCTACGTTAACAGTGTGGCGAGGGGATTTATCCCCGTTGGGCTGCGCAGCGGCCCCAAACCAGGCAACTCGGTGTGCCAGGAAGATTGAGTTAACTGCTTTAGGGCCGCTGCGCAGCCCAGCGGGGATAAATCCCCTCGCCACAACCGCTATGCGACCAGCAGCTTTTGCTCCAGATGGTCCAGGTGCTCATCCATCAGCCGCACCGCTTCATTGACGTTGCGGCCTTCCACGGCGTCGACGATTGCCAGGTGTTCCTGCCAGGCGCAGTGCCGGCGGGATTTGATCTCGTGTCGCGCCAGGGCCAGCGAGGTCAACGGCACCAGGCTGCCGAGGAATTGCATCAACGGTGCGTTGCCGGCCATGGCCGCCAGTTGCAGGTGAAACTCGCCGGACAGGCGTATCGCCGGGCCACGCTCACCACGATCCAGGCATTGGCGCTCGCGCTCCACCAGATCGCGCAGCAGTTGCAAGTCCTTGGGCTGCGGCGCCTTGCAGGCCAGGCGCACCAGGGTCTGCTCGGCCAGGCGGCGAGCGTGGAGGATCTGCCGGGTCTGCTCCAGGTCTGGCGCGGCGACTTGTGGCCGGTGGTTGGGCCGCAGGATCACCACTTGCTGATGGGACAGGCGCGCCAGGACGCGGCGAATGACACTGCGGCTGACGCCGAACACATCCCCCAGGCTTTCCTCGGTGAAGCGGCTGGCCGGGGCAATGCGTTGTTCGAGGATGGCGTCGAAGATCCGCGGATAGATATCGTCCACCGACGGTTTGCCGACCCGGCCGGGCAGGGGCAGGGCGGCGAGTACATTGCGGTTATGCTGATGGGGCACGAGATTGTTCATGGCGGTCTCCGCAGGCCCAGGCTCAAGTGCCGAGGTTGTCGTCCGGAATATTCAATTCGATGCCCATGCGCTGGCCTTCCCGGAGAATGTGCCGGCGCATTTCGGCGCTGGCCTGGGCGCTGTTCTTGCCCCGGATGGCACGGACCACGGCTTCGTTCTCTTCCAGGCGTTCGGCCAGGTGCTCGGGCGAATTGCGCAACACATCGGCGCTCTGCTTGAGGGCGTTACTGGTCTGCTGGACCACGTTCTGGAAGATCGGGTTGGACGTCAGGGCAAACAGTTCTTCATGGAAAGCGATGTAGGCGTTGGCGCAGGCGTCGCTGTCGTTGGCTTCCAGGGCTTCGCGCATGTCCATGAGGGTCAGGCGCAACTGGCCGACCTCCTTGCTGCTGATGGACTGGGCCACCAGGCCGACGATGAACGGTTCCAGGGTGTAGCGCAGTTGCAGCAGGTCTTCCAGGCTCGCGCCGGCCATGGCGCTGCCTTCACCGGCAGCATCGTTGAGGTGGGCCTCCAGCACCACGACGCCTTTGCCGGGCATCGAGCGCACCAGGCCGAGGGTCTCCAGCACAATCACCGCTTCACGCAGGCTGGGTCGGCTGATGCCCAGTTGCTCGGCCAGCTCGCGCTGGCCGGGCAGCATGTCACCCGAGCGCCATTGGCCCCGGGCGAGGGCGGCGCGGAGTTTCTCCACCACGGAATTGACGACGGTCGATGAACTGATCACATGTGACTCCTTGAAAATCGATCAGGCGATGCCGGTTCGCGGGCCGGCATCGCCGTCTTTCAGAATTGCTGGTGATGGGCACTGCCCACCGGTTTTCTGGGTTGGAAGGTATAGCCTTGTTGGCCGGACAGCACCTTGCGCGCCCGAGGGACGTCGATGTCTTTTTCCCAGCGGGCAATCGCCACGGTGGCCACGCAGTTGCCAATCAGGTTGGTCAGGGCCCGGCCAATGCCCATGAACCAGTCCACGGCCAACACCAGCACCAGGCCGACCACCGGGATCGCCGGGATCGCGGTCAGCGTCGCTGCCAGGATCACCAGCGCCGAGCCGGGAATCCCGTGGGCGCCCTTGGAGGTGATCAGCGAGACCAGCAGGATGGTCAACAGATCGCTCATGGCCAGGGGCGTGCCGGTCGCGTTGGCGATGAAGACAATGGCCAGGGTCAGGTAGATCGAGAAACCATCCAGGTTGAACGAGTAGCCGGTGGGAATGACCAGGCCCACGGTGGAGCTGCCGATTCCCAGGTGTTCGAGCTTGCGCATGATCTGTGGCAGCACGGCGTCGGACGACGCGGTGCCGAGTACGATCAGCAGCTCTTCGCGCAGGTATTTGAGGAATGGCAGCATCGGCAGGCCCGACACGCGCATCACCACGCCGAGGATCAGCGTGACGAAGGCGATGCAGGTCAGGTAGAACAGGCCGACGAGGCTGCCCAGATGCTGGAGCGACTCCAGGCCATATTTGCTGGTGGTGAAGGCAATGGCCCCGAAGACGCCGATTGGGGCCAGGCGCACGATCATGCCCATGATGCGGAAGATCACGTGGCTGAGTTCGTTGATCAGGCGCGAAATGCCGGAAGCGGCGTCACCGACGAGATTCAACGCACTGCCGAACAGCACGGCAAACAGCAGCACCTGGAGAATGTTGTTTTCCGCGAATGCTCCGATCACCGACGTCGGGATCAGGTTCATCAGGAATTGGGTGGTGGTGACCATGTGCTGGCCGCGCTGGGCGATATCGTTCACGTCCGCGCTGGAGAGCTGCTCCAGGTGGATGTTCGCGCCGCTGCCAATGCCTGTGCTGAAAGCAAGGACCAGACCGATGACCAGGGCGATGGTGGTGAGTATTTCGAAGTAGATGACCGACTTGAGGCCGATACGCCCGACCTTCTTGAGATCGCCGGCACCGGAGATACCACTGACCACCACGCAGAACACGATCAGGCCGATGAGCATCTTGATCAGCTTGATAAAGCCGTCGCCGAGGGGTTTGAGCTGTGCAGAATATTCGGGAAGGGTAAGCCCGCAGACGATGCCGAGCACCAGTCCGAGGACAACTTGAAGGAAGATCGACCGCGAGCACCATTTGAGCATGGGAGGGATTCCTGGTTCGGTGTCCTTGTTCGCCAGGGAGGGCTGGCGTCGGGACTTCATTATTGTGGTCTTACCGGTTTGTCCAGTGCAGGCGCAGTCTAGGCGCTGTTTTCGCGGGGATGCAAGCTCGATTGTGATGATTTGGCTTGACCGGTCTTACCAGTTGGGGTGAAAGCCCTGTGCTTGAGCGTTTTCTCAAAAGAAAAAATGACGGGTGGTCAATAGCCGGCCCGGCATGGAACCCTGTGGCGAGGGGATTTATCCCCGTTGGGCCGCGCAGCGGCCCCTGTGTCCCATCGGACACACCGCAGTGATAAATACAATTGGGGCCGCTGCGCGACCCAGCGGGGATAAATCCCCTCGCCACAAGGGCTGTGCTTCGTCCCTTCGACTGACTTTACATGCCAACAGGGGGACCTTCAGAGTACGCTCAGAATGAACATGGCTTTTGACTGTTCTTCTGTCTCGGCAAGATAAAGATAAGGCGAGCCGCGTACCCTTAGTCCCCCGACATGTTTCTTATTGCCTGTCATGAGCGAGATGGGGACATGGCGGGATGTGATGTGCTTGCGCATGATGATGTTTTGCTGATGATCGAGCAGGCTGAAAAGAGTCGGGTTGCGAGTGTTTGGATCACTTACCCCAAATACTTCGAGCCAGCTTTTACTGATCAGTTTGTTGTAGTGTTCACCGGTGTTTTTCAGGGTCAGGAAGTAGCCACCCGCTGTATACCGGAAATGCAGCCGCAATGGCTCGCTGCGCACGCCCTGGTCATCGGCGTGCATGCCGAGCAGGCTTGAGTGATCCTGGGTTTGGGGTCTACCGGTAAAGAATCCACCGCTGAATGAACTGATGGTCGCCATCGCGGGTTTGCCATGCAGCCTTTCCAGCAGATTTACGCGGGTATTTAACATGCTGAGTGTTGCATTAAAGGATTGTTCACTGTCCATGTGAATAAGCGTCCTGTTTTGAGTGATTAGGTTCAGGGGGCAGGAGGGATCGTATGGGTTTACTAATTGCGTGTGGGGTTTTCTGTATTGCAGAAAATTAAGTGTTGGAGGGTGTTAGTTGTTTCGCCCTGTTTTCCAGGGCAATAAAAAAGGCCCGCATCTTTCGAAGCGGGCCTTATTCAACTGCGCTCTAGCGGGCTAATTAAGCGCCGTAGACCGGCAGCTTCTTGCAGATAGCCTTGACCTTCTCACGCACGGCGTCGATGACCGCTTCGTTGTTCAGGTCCGCCAGGATGTCGCAGATCCAGCCAGCCAGTTCCTTGCACTCGGCTTCCTTGAAACCGCGAGTGGTCACGGCCGGGGTGCCGAAGCGCAGGCCCGAGGTGACGAACGGAGAGCGTGGGTCGTTTGGCACCGAGTTCTTGTTGACGGTGATGAACGCCTTGCCCAGCGCCGCGTCGGCGTCTTTGCCGGAGATCTCTTGCTTGATCAGCGACAACAGGAACAGGTGGTTTTCAGTACCGCCGGACACCACGTCGAAGCCGCGCTCGATGAACACGCCGGCCATGGCCTTGGCATTCTTCACCACTTGTTGCTGGTAAGCCTTGAACTCAGGTTGCAGGGCTTCCTTGAAGCAGATCGCCTTGGCTGCGATCACGTGCTCCAGCGGGCCACCCTGGGCGCCCGGGAAAACAGCGGAGTTCAGCTTCTTCTCGATGTCGGCATTGGCGCGCGCCAGGATCAGGCCGCCACGTGGACCGCGCAGGGTCTTGTGGGTGGTGGTGGTGACCACGTCGGCGAATGGCACCGGGTTCGGGTAGACGCCAGCGGCGACCAGGCCGGCCACGTGGGCCATGTCGACGAACAGGTAGGCACCGACCTTGTCGGCGATCTCGCGAAAGCGCGGGAAGTCGAGGATCTGGGAGTAGGCGGAGAAACCGGCCACGATCATTTTCGGCTTGTGCTCGAGGGCCAGGCGCTCGACTTCGTCGTAGTCGATCAGGCCGTTGCCGTCGATGCCGTACTGGACGGCATTGTACAGCTTGCCGGAGGAGGAAACGCTGGCGCCGTGGGTCAGGTGACCGCCGTGGGCCAGGCTCATGCCCAGGATGGTGTCACCGGCCGACAGCAGCGCCAGGTACACGGCGGAGTTGGCTTGGGAGCCTGCGTGCGGCTGGACGTTGGCATAGTCGGCACCGAACAGTTGCTTGGCGCGGTCGATGGCCAGTTGCTCGACCACGTCGACGTACTCGCAACCACCGTAGTAACGCTTACCCGGGTAGCCTTCGGCGTACTTGTTGGTCAGTACCGAGCCTTGAGCTTCCATCACCGCGGGGCTGGTGTAGTTTTCCGAAGCGATCAGCTCAATGTGCTCTTCCTGGCGCTGAGCTTCTTGCTCCATGGCGGCAAAGAGATCGGCGTCGTACTTGGCAATAGTCAAATCACGGCTGAACATGGCGGTCCTCAAGGATCGGGGGCAGAAAAGGGGGGCATTCTACCTCAACCGGTTTTGGAAGGCATATGAAAGGGCGTCATGTCGCGGACGAATGGGTTTCACACAAGAGGGGCGTTGCCTGTACTGGCCTCATCGCGGGCAAGCCTTGCTCCCACAGAAGCCCGCTTTCCCCTGTGGGAGCAAGGTTTTCCACAGAAGCCGGTGTTCCCCTGTGGGAGCAAGGCTTGCCCGCGAGAGGCCGGCCCAGATAGTACAAGGCCTCAGTCGAGCATGAACAACGCATCATTGCTGAACTGCGCTTCAAACCGGGTGGCCGGCATCGGGCGGCCGAACAGGTAGCCCTGGACTTCGTCGCAGCCGTGTTCGCGCAAGAAGTCCAGTTGCTCGTGGGTCTCGACACCCTCGGCGATCACCGCCAGGTTGAGGCTGTGGGCCATGGCGATGATCGCCCGGGCGATCTGCGCGTCCTGCTCGCCGGACGGCAGGCCGTCGACGAAGGTGCGGTCGATCTTCAGCACATCGATGGGGAATTGCTTGAGGTAGTTGAGCGACGAATAACCAGTGCCGAAGTCATCGACGGCGATGCTCAGGCCCAGGTTCTTCAACCCGGCCAGGATCTGCATTGCCTCGCTGACTTCGCGCATCAGGATACTTTCCGTCAGTTCCAGCTCCAGGCAGGCTGGCGGCAGGCCGGTGCTGCGCAGGATATTGGCGATGCGCGTGCCCAACTGGCCGTCGGAGAACTGCCGGGCCGAAATGTTGACCGAGACCTTCGGCACCCGGACCTTGGCCTGGTGCCACGTCCTGAGCTGCCGACAGGCTTCGGTGATGACCCAGTCGCCCACGTCCACCACCAAACCGAGTTCTTCGAGTACCGGAATGAAGTCCCCCGGCGGCACCAACCCGCGTCGCGGATGGCGCCAGCGCAGCAGGGCTTCGGCGCCAGTCAAACGTTTGCCATCGCCGCTGAACTGCGGCTGGTAATACAGCACGAACTCGTTCTGTTCCAAGGCGTGGCGCAGGTCGCTTTCCAGCTCCAGGCGCTCCAGGGCGCTGGCGTTCATGTCGGCCTGGTAGAACTGGAAGTTGTTCTTGCCACGCTCCTTGGCGTGATACATGGCCGTGTCGGCGTTCTTCATCAATTGGCTCAGTTCGTTGCCGTCCTGGGGGCTCAGGGCGATACCGATACTGGCGGTGACGAAGAACTCCCGGCCTTCGAGCACGAATGGCCGGACCAGGCTGGCGAGGATCTGCTCGGCTACATTGATTGCCCGGTTCAGCGCCATTTCGCGGCTGGCGCGTGGTTGCAGCAGCAGGGTGAATTCATCGCCACCCATGCGTGCCACGGTGTCGTCGTCGGCGACGCAGCCGAGCAGGCGCGTGGCCATTTCCTTGAGCATCCGGTCGCCGGCGGCATGGCCCAGGGAGTCGTTGATCGGCTTGAAGCGGTCCAGGTCGAGGAACATCAGCACGACCCAGGTCTTCTGCCTATCGGCCGATTGCAGCGCGGTGTGCAGGCGATCCTGGAACAGCGTGCGGTTGGGCAGGTGAGTCAGGGCGTCGTAATAGGCCAGGCGATGAATGCGCTGCTCGCTGGCCTTGCGTTCGCTGATGTCGCTGAAAAAGCACACATAGCTGGCCAGGTCGCCTTCGTCATCCAGCACGGCCGTGATGCCGACCCAGGCCGGATAGTGTTCGCCGTTGCGGCGTTTGAGCCAGACCTCGCCTTCCCAGGTGCTGTGCTGTTGCAACTGCTTGAGCACGTAGCGCAGGTGCGCCTCCTGCTGCTCGTCCACGGTCAGCATGTTGGGCAACTGGTCCAGCACTTGCGACACGGCATAACCGCTGACGCGACTGAAGGCTTCGTTGGCCTGGACAATGTAGCCAGCGGGGTCGGTGATCAGGATCGCCGAGGTCGAGTGCTCGAAGACCGTGGCGGCCATGCGCAGGTCTTTTTCGGCGCGACGCTGCTGGCTGATGTCGCGACCGACGCCGAGCACGCCTTCGAACGCGCCGTGTTCATCCCACACCAGCACCAGCCGCAGCTCGATGGGAATCTTGCGCCCGTCGGCACGCAGGCAGTCGAACAGGAACAACTGGGTCTGCATCTGGTTGCGCAGCTCGGCCAGTTGGTCGGGCTTGTCGAGGGCCTTGCTGACCCGGTCCATCAGGCTGTAGATGCCGGTCAGTTGTTGCGGGTTGGCGATGATCGATTGCCAGCCGCTCTGGAAAATCCAGTCGGCGGTGTAGCCCAGTACCGCTTGCACCGACGGGCTGACATAGTTGAGCGAAAGCTTGTTGTCGGTGGAGAAAATCACGTCGCTGATGCTTTCGGCGAGCATCCGGTAGCGCTGCTCGCTGTCACGCAGCGATTCGCTGGCCTCGATCTGCTCGGTGACGTCCTTGGCCACGCCGATGATTCGTGTCACCTGGTTATGCCGGTCGCGGGCCAGGGCCTGTTCGCGAATGTCGAAGCAGCGCCATTTGCCATTGCGATGGCGAAAGCGCAATTGGCATTGCAACAGTTGCGTGTACCCGCCCCGGCGTTGTTCCTGGCGCAGGTTGTGGTAGTGATCGGCGTCGTCGCTGTGCAACAGGATTTCCCAGAAGTACTCGCCCATCTGGTGCAGTTCGGTGCGGTCGTAGCCCAGGGTCTGGCCCAGGTGATGGTTGCTGAAGATCATCCGCTGGCTGATGACGTCCTGCACATAGAGATGATCCGGCACGGTGCGCACCACGTCGGACCAGAAACCTTCGCGTTCGAGCAGCGAGAGTTCGATCAGCTTGCGGCTGGTGATGTCGCTGATGCTCAGGATGACCGCATTATAGTCATGCTGTTTTTCCGGCAGGCGCAGCACCAGCCACAGGTGCTGGTCGCGGCCATGGGCGTCCTGGAGCTTGATTTCCAGTTCCAGTTGCTTGTGTTGGTCGAGCAACGCTTCGAGCAGCTTCGAGCCAACGGGGTTGTTGTCCTGCGCGCCCTTGCCGACCAGCAGTTGCCAGGCCTGATCGCAAGAGTCGACGTTGAGCAGTTTCAACGCCATCTGGTTGACTTCGGTGACGTGAACTTCCTGACGCAATTGCTCGAGTTGATGGGAGGTTTTCGTCCAGGCGCGCAATTGATCGCCGTTGTGCAGGCCGGCCCGCTCAAAAAAGGCCTTGAGCCCCGACAGGTCGAGCACGCACAGGGCCACGCCGGTGCCTTCGAAAATGTCCTGGTAGCGCCGTCGTCCTTCATGCAACTGTCGCTGGCGCCGACGCATGTTCAAGAGCGCGATCACTGGCAACAACGAAAACGCCAGGCCCAGCAGGCATTTGCCGATGAACGCCGGCAGCAGTTGCTCGATCACCTGGCGACGGTCGAACAGCCCTCGCAGTTGCCAGTCGCTGCTGCTCAGGGGCACCGTCAGTACGGTGTTTTTCAGGTCATCCGGGGATAGATGGGTAGGGCTGCTCGAGGGCAGGCTTTCGTCGCGGCTGATGATCTGCTGGTTGAGACGGTTTTCCACCAGCCACAATGGGCGCAGCCCCGTATCGGCCTGCTTGGTCAGGGTGGAGAAAAAGCTTGGGGTCAGGCGCAGGGCCCAGTAGCCACGGCTGCTACCGCTGGCCTGGTGCAACAATAGATGCACCACGGAGCCGTCTTCGACATTGCTGAAATAATGCGCCTGGGCCCGACTGCGCCGCACCAGTTCACCCAGGTAATCGGCGTCGTGGCTGTCGGCGTCGCTGTCACTGAGCACTCGACCGGAGGGGCTCAGCAGGGCCAGGCTGCGCAGTTCAGGCAACGACTGCTGGAGTTTGCGAACCAGTGCCTGCTGTTCGTCGGCCGTTTGTGGTTGTTCGACGATCGGTAGCAGGTTGAGGGCGATTTGCGCGTTCAGGGCCATGTTCAGGCTGACCTGTGCGGCAAGATCGGCGGTGTAGTCGATGGTGTATTGGCGCTGTTGCTGTTGGGTTTCGCGCAGTTGATCGAGCAGTTGCCAGAACAGCAAGCCGAGCAACAGCAGCACCAGGGTGGCCAGGCCACCCTTCAATGTCCCGCGCAGGGGCGAGCCGGGCACGACAGCGGGTGCGCGAGGGGACAGGGGCGGAGTGACGTTGGACAAGCTGTAATCCTGCGGTTTGCTGGACTGGCGCGACGTGCACTATAAGCCGGACGCCCGAAGGGCGGCTAGCATGCCTTGACTTGTGGCAAAGTGCCAGCCCTTGGCGGCTGGACCTTGACCGACGGTTGAGGTAGCTTTGCCGGTCAAACAAGAGCGTTCCAGCTCCAGATTCCCAGGCTCTATCCGCCCGCAGGCATTGATGACCGTCAAGAGCCGGCGCCGCGCATGGCTTGGCTCGTTCTTTTCACCTGTCACTGACGCTAGGTTCACCATGGCTCAATACGTCTTCACCATGCATCGGCTGAGCAAAGTTGTTCCGCCGAAGCGGGAAATCCTGAAAAACATTTCTCTGTCCTTCTTCCCCGGCGCCAAGATCGGCGTACTGGGCCTCAACGGTTCGGGTAAATCCACGCTGCTGAAAATCATGGCCGGCGTCGATAACGAATTCGACGGCGAAGCCCGCCCGATGCCGGACCTGAACATCGGCTACCTGCCCCAGGAACCGCAGCTGGACCCGAGCAAGACCGTCCGTGAAGTGGTCGAGGAAGCGGTCAGCGTGATCAAGGACGCCCAGGCGCGCCTCGACGAGGTCTATGCCGCCTACGCCGACCCGGATGCCGATTTCGACAAGCTGGCCGCCGAACAGGCCAAGCTCGAAGCGATCCTGCAGGCCAGCGACGGCCACAACCTGGACCGCCAGCTGGAAGTCGCCGCCGATGCGCTGCGCCTGCCGGCCTGGGACGCGAAGGTCGAACACCTGTCCGGTGGTGAAAAACGCCGCGTGGCCCTGTGCCGCCTGCTGCTGTCGGCCCCGGACATGCTGCTGCTCGACGAACCGACCAACCACCTGGACGCCGATTCCGTCGCCTGGCTCGAACACTTCCTGCACGACTTCCCAGGCACCGTGGTTGCGATCACGCACGACCGTTACTTCCTGGACAACGTCGCCGGCTGGATCCTGGAACTCGACCGCGGCGCAGGCATTCCGTACGAGGGCAACTATTCGGGCTGGCTGGAAGCCAAGTCCGATCGTCTGGCCCAGGAATCCAAGCAGCAGTCGGCCCATGAAAAAGCCATGAAGGAAGAACTGGAGTGGGTGCGCAAAGGCGCCAAGGCCCGCCAGTCCAAATCCAAGGCACGTCTGCAACGCTTCGAGGAAATGCAATCCCAGGAATTCCAGAAGCGCAGCGAAACCAACGAGATTTACATCCCGGCCGGTCCGCGCCTGGGTGACAAGGTCATCGAGTTCAAGAACGTCACCAAGGGGTATGGCGACCGCGTGCTGATCGACAACCTGTCGTTCTCCATGCCAAAAGGCGCCATCGTCGGTGTGATCGGCGGTAACGGCGCGGGTAAATCCACGCTGTTCCGCATGCTGATGGGCAAGGAAACGCCGGATTCGGGCAGCATTGAAATCGGTGAGACCGTGCAACTGGCCTGCGTCGACCAGAGCCGCGAAGACCTGGACGGCAGCAAGACCGTGTTCCAGCAGATCTCCGACGGTTCCGACCAGATCCGCATCGGCAACTATGAAATCCCGTCGCGCACTTATGTGGGCCGCTTCAACTTCAAGGGCGGCGACCAGCAGAAGTTCGTCAAGGACTTGTCCGGTGGTGAGCGCGGTCGCTTGCACCTGGCGTTGACCTTGAAGGAGGGCGGCAACGTCCTGCTGCTCGACGAACCGTCCAACGACCTCGACGTCGAAACCTTGCGTTCCCTGGAAGAAGCCTTGCTGGACTTCCCGGGCGCCGCCATTGTGATCTCCCACGATCGGTGGTTCCTCGACCGCGTGGCGACCCACATCCTGGCGTACGAAGACGACTCGCAAGCGGTGTTCTTCGAAGGCAACTACACCGAGTACGAAGCCGATCGCAAGAAACGCCTCGGCGAAGCCGCTGCCCAGCCGCATCGCGTCCGGCACAAGAAACTGGCCTGATTCGGTCGGTTGCATAAAAAACGGAGCCTTCGAAGGCTCCGTTTTTTTAGGGTCACAATCCCCCTGTGGGAGCGAGCTTGTAAGGCTTAATTGATGGGGCTACCCGAGCACCGCGAAATCGAGCGAGAGAACATTGGGGATTGTCGGATCGATCTCGTACAGCAAGGCATAGCCCGCCCCCGCGATTCCAGTCAGCAGACTGACGTCGGGCACCCGGTCGCTATCCAGATAAGGCCCTTCGAAAAACTGCTGGGCGACTTCGTCAAGTGCCTCTCTGACTCTGCCCATGCCTTCAGAATTATCGGAATGCCGATACAAGTCATACAGACAGATCAGATTGCCGAAATCACCATGACAAAGGTTGTAGCCCTCGCCAAACCCATGGGCCCAGAGATTGTTCTCGCATCGTCGTATATCGTCGTGCACTGTCTGCCGGGTCGCTTCGTCCAGGGCGTCTCCCATCGATTCCATGAGCTGTCGCCTGGCGATGAGGATACCTCCATCGCCGTGGCACCACTTGGACGTATGGTCCGCCGGCCCGAGGTTGCGCAGGTCCAGCCAGAAACCATCCCGACTCAAGCGGTTTTCACCCTCCAGCACCTGGATGGCCAAGGGCACCAGAGCCGAATCGCCGGTCACGTCATAGGCTTTGCACAATGCATGGATGACGCCCGAGAGTCCATGGGACAAGCCCGTCAAAATGACGGAGCGATCACTGCGTCGTAGCAGTTGGCCGTCTTCAATCAGGATTTGATCCTTGATGTAGTCGACCATGCGTCGGATGGCCGGCAGCACATCCTTTTGCGCAGACAACGCATGGATATTGGCCAGCAGCGTCACCGTTCCACAACAACCTCCCAGGAAGTCGAACTCATAATTTTCAGGAGGCACTTCAATCAGCTGGGCCAACAGGCCGGCAATTCTTTCATCATGGCTGGCGTCGCCAGTGACCTGGCGACGATTGATGAGCAAATAAATGAAAGCCCCCAGCCCGTGATAGGCACTGACCGTCGAATCGGTTTTGAAAAAGCCGAAGCGTTGTTCCAGTGAGTACAGGACTTGATCCATGCGCGACAGAAAGACGGGTTGACCACTCACTTTAAACAGGCTCAGGTAAAACAACCCAATCCCGGCGATACCGGAGTAAAGCCCGTGATCCATGGGCGACGGGTACTTTCTGCGTGTCGTGGGATGCGTATGAAAATACAACCAGCTTACGTCCGTTGTTGTTCCCGCTACTGCGAGCTCCTCAAGGCGGGAACTGATGCTCGATATGGCGTCGAGTCGGCCCGCCTGGAGCGTCTTTTTAAGGTCTCCAGGCACCTGCCCGACACGGGGTGGCGGATGTCCAATTGGCTCTGGAAACAAACAGATTTCGAGCAGTGTGCGTTGTAAAGCCCAGTCCTTTCGGGACAGGTTGGCTATCTTTTGAAGACAGCTTTTTATCGGTGGCTCCACGGCTGCCATCTCTATTGTTTCACCCTGTGCGCTCGTAAAATGGTTGGCGCTCAGAGGCAGGGTGAAACACGGAATGCTGGACCTCTGCAGGTCGGCTATTTCATAGCGGGGAATGCCCATCTTCCGATAGGGTTCTTTCAGGTCTTTCCACAGGGTTGCGAGCAGAAGTTCTCTGTCGAGCATGTTTTGTGTAAAGCGTGGATGACGGATCAGCCCGATAAAGTCGGCATAGCGCTGAGAATTTTTGAGCAATACGCGGGTGGTCAGTTCACCGGCGGATCGTTCCAGCATCCGCATGATCTTGTATCGATGAACCATCAATTCCTTATAGGCATATTCAAAGCCTTGGAACAGTTCGGTTTTATAGGCTTCCAGTCCCTTGCGCTCACCCTGCAAAAGCGGCAGGTGTTTTTGTATCAGCTGATGCTCGAATGAGGTTTTACGCAAATGATAAAAGCCATCCTCGAAAACCAGCGAATGGCGGGTGGCGATGAATAGCTCTTGCCGACTCAGCCCGCTCTGGTCGTTATTGGGGTGTTGTGAAAAGGGGAGAAAACCGCTGGAGCATACCGACTGCTGGACCGATCTAAAGCTGTTGGACAATGCACAGCCAGCGGGCAGGTCGCTCAGCAGGTCGCTGGTGGAAGCGGTGAATAAACACTCAAGGTCGATCATGACCGGACTGTTGCCGCACGCAATAATATTCTCGTAGTGAAAGTCGATGCCGTTCAGTGCATGAATGACCGCTATCTGCGCGCCCATTTTCTTATAGAACAGTTCAACGTCCGCTGCGTTGTCGCAGGGCTCGTTGTCGATTTTTTCCACCCAGCTACGCCGCTCGCGGCTGAGAATCCTGGGGGTGCGGATGGAAAAACAATCCGCTTTTGTCCATTCATGCAGTTGGTCCAGAAGGCGGTTGAAAAAAAGCGCCTCTCGGCTTGCCCTCGGTTTGTAGACCAATGAAATCGCGCAGATTTTAACCTGACAGACCGTTTCACCACGGCCGTGGGGGTCCCCCAGGCCGAGCTCAATAGCGTCGATTTGTCGAGACGGAACAGAGAATTCAGCTTCCAGCGACTCGATATCGGCAGCGAAGTCGAGAATGACCGCATAAAGATAATCGAGGGTGTCTTCCAGCAGATCAAACAACAACATCGCCAGCACCGGGTAGGCTTCGAAGAACTTCAGCAGCGGCAATGTGCGCAGCTGTTCATTGAACGTGCTCAAGTCAATGTCATCGCCGTGGGCGATTTTCGTGTTCAAATAATGGACCAGGCTTTGTTCTGACGTGCGACCAACCCGGGCCAGGATATAGGGTTCCAGGCTTGTAAAAAAAGTGGGTTCGTTAATGTATGTTGACGCATGGGAATAGCGCCCATCCGCTTGGAAGATCTCGATGGCATAAAGAAAAAAACGATAACCAAACCAATAAAAATTGTCTTTCTCGCTCGAGCTTGTGTTCGTTTCCATATGAATGCTGTCAAGTCGAGCAAGCTTTTTCTTCAGGGTGTTCAGGACGGTTTCACCGTCGACAGGCAGGGGCTCGTTGTCGATGGGTGAATTGATATGGGAAACCAGTTGTTCCCTGCCCACTCCAAAGTGATCCAGCAAGGCCTGATCATCAGTATGTAGACGGCTCAGGTTGTTTTCAAAAAGGGCGATGCAACCTTCGGAAGAGAATCCGTACTTCCCTCGCTGATCCAACTTTAAAGCATTGACAAGCATGCCGTAGCTCCTGACATGGATAGAGCAGGCGGTGCCTGCTCTATGTTAACGTTTGTTGCAAGTTTCGATGGTCAGTCAGGCGCTATTAACACCCGATTGTCGAACAGCCAATGTTGGTGCAGGTTCCGAAGGTGTTGCATTCCATCGTCGTTGCCAGGATCTCGCCGGTGTTGGCGGGCGCTTGATAGGCGTTGAACTCGAAATCGAAGTCGCCGGACATGTTCAGGATTTTTTCGCTCATAGGTAGTTCCTCATCAGGTTATACAATCTAATACAGTGACCAGCGGTCAATCGGGTGCCGGAAAGCACCCGAGCTGTAGGATGTAATGAAGTTATTTAGGGGGATTAGGAGGTATCAAATACCTGCGCTGCAGGTTATTACAGGGTTTAACAAGAAATCGCGGTGCACTCTATGGTGCCGCATTTGATAATGGTCAGCGCCGCTGATTCGATACCGAGGTTGTTCACCTGTGGGTAGGACTTTAGGTCGCTGTCGAAGTCACCAGGCATTGCCAATATTCGTTCGCTCATTATGTGTTTCCCTTTTTTGTTGTGCACGGGTTGAAGTGCGGGAAAACAGTAGCACGCTGTTGGTTTAACACAAATTTGTCGTTATAACTTTATGTTGCGGTTACATGTTGCTATAGGTGTATAAGTCAGTGTTCTCTAGTTGCAGTTCGACGGAGCTGGTGCGCGTTCTTGTCACCGCACCGACAAAAGTCTGTCGACCAGGATCACTCAAGGTCGATAGCAATGACTTCAATGATGAGATTCCCGGCTGGCCGCTCCCAAGTCACCTCATCCCCTGGCTTGGCCCCCAGCAACGCCCGCCCCAGCGGCGAGCCCCAGTTGATCAGCCCATTGGCCGCATCGGCCTGGTCTTCCCCGACCAATTGCACCCGCTGCTCATGATCATGCTCATCGACAAAGGTCACCCAGTGTCCGATTCGCACTTGATCGGATGAAGTCGGCGCAACGACCTGGGCGCTTTGCAGGCGCTGCGTGAAATAGCGCAGATCCCGTTCAAGGTCGGCGATCCGCTGCTTGTCGGCCAGTTCCCCTTGGCTCGCCGGCTGGCCGTGCAGCGCCTGCAACTCGGCGACCCGGGCCTGTAGCTGGGCCAGTCCGGTGGGTGTGACGTAGTTGGGTTGCGCGCTGACCTGGCGTTCGACCGGCTGGTCGGCCTGGGCAGCGGCGTTGTCTTCGTTGACGAAGGCGCGACTCATGGCGTTCTCCTCTAGTTGGAGTTTTGGCCATGATCGCAGGCTTTTGGTTTCGACGAATGTCTGTACGCGACTTACGGCGAGCGATAAGCCCGGGCGGCGTCCTGGTCTTTCTGTTGCTGCCAGGCCCGTTCACGTTCGTCCCAATGGCGTTCGCGATAGGCATTACGCTCTTCGCTCTCGCGCATGGCCTGGCACTGGCGGAAACCATCGCTCCAGCCTTCGGCGTAGCGCGGATCCTTGAGGTAACGCGGCACGTCTTTCCTGAATTGGCCGGTGATCACCCCGGCGGCTTGCCGGCCACTGCTGCAACCGTCGTCGTAGCCGTCGGCGAACGCTGGTGGATAACCCCGGGCGATCAGGTCTTCGTGGGTGGTTTCACAGCCACCGAGCAACATCAACACACTCAGGACCATTGCCGCACGCTTCATTTCTGCTTTCCTGCCGAATCCCGCTCATACAAGAAGTCTAGGAGTGGATTCGTCAGTAAGGCGTGAAAGCGCGGTGATTAATCCGTTCGTTGCGCCTGCCTTTGTCAGTAGTGGTACCACTTCACCTCGAGCATCACCTCGTTCTCCGGCGAGGCCAATTGGCTGAATTCTCGCTGGGCACTCAGGCGCAGGCCCAGGTTGCGGGACAATTCCCATTGCTGATTGAGGCTCAGGCTGCGACGCACTTCGCCGTTGACGAAATAATCACCCTTGGCTTCCAGGCTCAGGTTGCCCAGCGGGTTTTTCCACAACACACCGCTGTTGAAACCGGCAGCCGGGGCGATGAATTGGGCGAAGTCGTTGTTGTGCTCGACCCGCACCGTGCCCAGAGCAAAGCCCAGCACCTCTTCGCCCAGCGCCCAGGTGCCACCCGCGCCGCCGTTGACGTGGCTGACCAGGGTTTCGTCGTCGTGTTTGCCTGGCACCCGCTCCAGGCCGCCGGTGACCTGCCAGGACAGCGGTTGCAGCAGCTCGTTGCGTGGGGTCAGGGAGCGAATGGTCGCCAGGTCCAGTTGTTGCACCTGCCAGTCATTGCCTTCGTACTGGCGCAGTTTCAATTGCAGGATTTCGATCTGTGCGCCCAAGGGGAAGCTCTCGACGTTGTCGTTGAGATCGTGATAGGCCATGCGCAAGCCATACTCACCGAACGCCCGGTCGCCTCGCGTGCCGAGGCCGGCCTGCCAGGTGCGCGATTGGTGACCGTCCTCGGGCAGGCCCGGTTGCGGGATATCGAGCTCCGGCGCGGGGTTCTGATTGATCGCCCGCAACAGTTCGAAACTGCGCTGGGAGCGCTGCGGATCGCGCTCCTGGCCGTTGGCGCGATAGCGCTCCAGGCGATAGGCCGCATCGATGACCAGCGCCTGGCGTTTGCGCGGCAGCGCCTTGAAGCCGGGGGCTTGCAGTTGCTGCTGGTCGGCGCTGACTTTCAGTACCCATTGCTGTTCATCGTCGCTGAGCGGTTCGGCGCGGCTGAGCAGTTCCCGTTCACGGGACGGTCGATACTGGATGCTTTCCACCAGGCCAGCTTCTTTCACTGCCTTGACGGTGTCGGTGGGAATCGCGGTCAGCGGGAACTGTTCAGTCAGGCGCAGGCTAGGGCGAGCCACTTGCAGCAATTCGAGCAGGCGATAGGAGCAGTTTTCGTCGAAGAAAAAATAGTCGAACTGAATCTGCTTGAGTTCCCAGACGTGCTCGACCATGCGCTCGGTTTCCGCCTGGCTCAGGTTCAGGCGATATTCCCACAGGTCGCGGTTCTCCAGGCTACGGTACTCGGAGAGTTTTTCCTGGTACGGCACCAGGGCGAACAGGCCGGGATAGCCGCCCATCAGGCCCTTCCAGGCATAGAGGATGCTGTTGTCCGAGCCTTCGATGTAGGCGCCGAAATTGATCGCATAGCTGAGCAGGGCGGTCTTGTCGCTTTGCACATCGGCCTGGTCGATGCGCAGCAGGGTGTGGCCGAACATCGAGGAGGGACTGTTCAGGTACGCAGCGGGGAAGATCATCACCGCGCTGTGGGGCGAGACGTCCTTGAACCATTGGTTGAAGTCGCTGCAGTCAACGGCCGGCAGATCCGTCAGGTTGAGCTGGGCCTTGAGCCAGCGCGTTCGCGCCGGGTACACGCACTGGGCATGCTGCTGGCCGGCGCTGGCCGGGCCGTACAGGGCTTTTAGCGTGGCGCTCAGTTCACGCTCGGGATGTTCGTTGCCATCGGGCGCGAGGAAGAATTTCTTGTCGCTGATATAGCTGCGCCAACCGCCAAGCTTGGCGGTTTCGTAGTGGCCCAGGGAAATCCAGAAGCGGTCATTGGCCAGTTGCTGCAAACGTTGAGGGTCGACATGAGGCGCGGCGGACAGCGGGGCGCACACACAGAGCGCCAGCCAGGCAAGGCGTTTGAGCATAGTCGGCTACTTGGAAAGGCGAAAAATAAAGACCGAAGGGGCCCCAAAAAGAAAACCCGCTCCCCGAGAGGAGCGAGTGGTGTCGAGCTTAAGCTTGAGTGGCGTACTTGGCCAGGCGAGGATCGCTTTTCAGCACGGCCAGGGTGTTGGTATGCACGTCTTCGGCGGTCACGTCAGCCTTGCTGAAGATCTGCTGGAAGTGCTCGTGGGTGACGGCGGAGAAATGTGCGCGGTCTTCCGGCGCTACGCCCAGTACCACGGCGTAGGTGGTCAGCGCTTCGCCTTGACCCTTGGCCATGTCTTCGGACAGCTCGTTCATCATGCCATTCATGGCCAGCCAGGACTTGCCACCGTAGGTCAGTGCCGCGTTGGTCGAGCAACCGTTGGTGCCGGATGTCATGCCGAAGGTAGCGTTACCGGAAGTGCCGTTGGTAGTGGATGCCAGGAAGTGTGCCGGAGTGCCACGCTGACCTTCGAACAGCATGTTGCCCCAGCCGCAATCCGGGCCGCCCGGCGCCTGAGCCATGGCGTTGATGGATACAGCGGTGAAGAGAGTACCGAGAAGAATCCGTTTCATAGCTATGTTCTCTTTATGTGCATACCGATGGACAGGGTCTGGCACCTTCGTTCCTGTTGAGCTAAGCGCCAGTGGGCCGGTTATTGTTCCAGCCGCGCAGTTTGGAGTTTAGGCACGATCCTGGGGTTCCGTGACATTTTGCAAAAACATTGCTGGGGATCGCCTGTCTGCTGGGCCCCGCCCGAGGTTTTCCCATTGACTATGCTTTGGGCAGAGGCGCTCCTTGCCAGTCAGGTACAGGCAGCGCCAGAATGCCGCTATCTGCCCCGCCTGATGTAAGGAAGCCCGATGCCTGATCCTGTTGCTGCCAGCTTGCGTCTAGCGCCCGAAGCGCTGACCCGTCCGTTTTCCGCTGAACAGTTCAGCTTCTCTACCACCAATGATCTGGAGCCCTTCCGCGGTGTGCTTGGCCAGGAACGTGCGGTCGAAGCCTTGCAGTTCGGCGTGGCCATGCCGCGCCCCGGTTACAACGTATTCGTCATGGGTGAGCCCGGCACTGGCCGGTTTTCGTTCGTCAAACGCTACCTCAAGGCCGAAGGCAAGCGCCTGCAGACCCCGGCGGACTGGGTCTACGTCAACAACTTCGATGAGCCCCGCGAACCCCGTGCCCTGGAGCTGCCGTCAGGCACGGCCGGTGCTTTCATCACCGACATCAACGGCCTGATCGACAACCTGCTGGCGACCTTCCCGGCGGTGTTCGAGCACCCGTCCTATCAGCAGAAGAAAAGCGCCATCGACCGCGCCTTCAACCAGCGCTACGACCGCGCCCTGGATGTGATCGAGCGCCTGGCGCTGGAGAAGGATGTCGCGCTGTACCGTGACAGCAGCAACATCGCCTTCACGCCGATGAGCGAAGGCAAGGCCCTGGATGAAGCGGAATTCGCCCAGTTGCCGGAAGCCGAGCGCGAGCGTTTCCATGAGGACATCTCGGGCCTGGAAGAGCGCTTGAACGAAGAGCTCGCCAGCCTGCCGCAATGGAAGCGCGAGTCCAGCAACCAGTTGCGCCACCTCAACGAAGAAACCATCACCCTGGCCCTGCAACCGTTGCTGGCACCCTTGTCGGAGAAATACGCAGAGAACGCTGCGGTCTGCGGCTACCTGCAGGCCATGCAGGTCTATCTGCTCAAGACCGTGGTCGAGCAATTGGTGGACGACAGCAAGACCGACGCCATCGCCCGCAAGCTGCTGGAGGAACAGTACGCCCCGAGCCTGGTGGTCGGGCATCCGTTCAGTGGCGGCGCGCCAGTGGTGTTCGAGCCGCACCCGACTTACGACAACCTGTTTGGTCGCATCGAATACAGCACCGACCAGGGGGCGCTCTACACCACCTACCGGCAGTTGCGTCCGGGCGCCTTGCACCGGGCCAACGGCGGTTTCCTGATTCTGGAAGCGGAAAAAATGCTCGGTGAGCCGTTCGTGTGGGATGCGCTCAAGCGTGCCCTGCAATCGCGCAAGCTGAAAATGGAATCGCCGTTGGGTGAGCTGGGTCGGCTGGCCACGGTGACCCTGACGCCGCAGCACATCCCGTTGCAGGTCAAGGTCGTGATCATTGGCGCCCGCCAGCTCTACTACGCCTTGCAGGACCTGGATCCGGACTTCCAGGAAATGTTTCGCGTGCTGGTGGATTTCGACGAAGACATCCCAATGGGCGACGAGAGCCTGGAGCAGTTCGCCCAGTTGCTCAAGACCCGCACTTCGGAAGAGGGCATGGCGCCGCTGACCGCCGACGCGGTGGCGCGCCTGGCGACCTACAGTGCGCGTCTGGCCGAACACCAGGGGCGCTTGTCGGCGCGCATCGGTGACCTGTTCCAACTGGTCAGCGAGGCGGATTTCATTCGCCAACTGGCCGGTGACGAGATGACCGACGCCGGCCACATCGAACGCGCCCTCAAGGCCAAGGCCACCCGTACCGGGCGTGTCTCGGCGCGAATCCTCGACGACATGCTCGCCGGGATCATCCTGATCGACACCGCGGGTGCGGCCGTGGGCAAATGCAACGGGCTGACGGTACTCGAGGTCGGCGACTCTGCGTTTGGTGTACCCGCGCGGATTTCCGCCACGGTGTACCCGGGCGGCAGCGGCATCGTCGACATCGAGCGGGAGGTCAACCTCGGCCAGCCGATCCACTCCAAGGGCGTGATGATTCTGACCGGTTACCTGGGTAGCCGTTATGCCCAGGAGTTCCCGCTGGCGATCTCGGCCAGTATCGCGCTGGAGCAGTCCTACGGTTACGTGGACGGCGACAGCGCGTCCCTGGGCGAGGCGTGTACGCTGATCTCGGCCTTGTCGAAGACGCCGCTCAAGCAGTGCTTCGCCATCACCGGCTCGATCAACCAGTTCGGTGAAGTGCAGGCGGTGGGCGGGGTCAACGAGAAGATCGAAGGCTTCTTCCGCCTCTGCGAAGCCCGTGGGCTGACCGGTGAGCAGGGGGCGATCATTCCCCAGGCCAACGTCGCGACCCTGATGCTCGACGAGAAAGTGCTGGCCGCCGTGCGCGCCGGGCAGTTCCACGTCTATGCCGTGCGCCAGGCCGACGAAGCCCTGAGCCTGCTGGTGGGCGAGCCTGCCGGCGAGCCGGACGAAAACGGCGAGTTCCCCGAGGGCAGCGTCAACGCCCGCGTGGTGGAGCGGCTGCGGGTGATCGCGGAGATGATCAGCGAAGACGACATCAAGGAAGCGGAAAAGGAACTGGCGCAGCAGGCTCTGGCGGAGGCCAAGCCGGCTTGATGTTTTCCTGACCGCCGCAAGCCCTCCTGTGGGAGCGAGCTTGTGGGAGAACAGCCGTGGGAGCAAAGCCTGTGGGAGCAAAGCTTGCTCGCGATAGCGTTTGTCCAGTCAACAGAAATGTTGCATGTGACAACCCCATCGCGAGCAAGCTTTGCTCCCACAGGCTTGCTCTCACAATCAATGTTTTGTGGATTATCACTAAAAAACGCCACCACTTTGGCGTCAATATTCACACTGTGACCGCTCGGCGTATTCTGGTCTCGAAAGTCCTTGCGACCGGAACTTTTCTTCTATCCTCAGCTCAAGGATAACGAGAGCCATCATCGGATCGAAACAGCCTCTTCCCGAGACTGAAATACCGGATCTACCGAGGGGCGCCGCCATGTCGCGCAACCTTTGCCTCACTCGTCAATGCCTGGGCCTTGTCACCCGTATCGAATGCGCCATCCGCCCCCTGGCGGGAGATACCGGTATGTGGACCTTGCTCTTCGCCGCCGGAATGGCTGGCGAACAACCCTCCGCCATCAAGGCCCAGGGGCCATTTCCCGGCCCGACTGCCGCCGAATCCATCCTCGATACCATTGTGCAAAGCCTGACCTTGCACGGCTATGAGCTGGCCGACGACCCGCAGATCTGGTCCCTGCACATGCAAGCCCAACTGCGTGAAATCAATGGCGGCCGTTGTCGCAATGTCGGCGGTTTCGAATTTCGTCCGCTGCATTGAAGGCCATCACCGCACGGGCACCGGCAGTAAAGTTTTGACACAAGGGCAGGGACCAGGGAGGGGCCCGGCATTTGTGGGGCCGGTCGTGGCTGATATACTCGCCGCGATTTTTCAGCCCAGGTGTGAGATTCAATGGAACGCTTTATCGAAAACGCAATGTACGCCTCCCGTTGGCTGCTGGCGCCGATCTACTTCGGTCTGTCCCTGGGCCTGCTGGCCTTGGCGCTGAAATTCTTCCAGGAAGTCTTTCACATCATCCCCAATGTGTTTGCCATGGCCGAGTCCGAGCTGATCCTGGTGCTGCTGTCGTTGATCGACATGGCGCTGGTGGGTGGCCTGCTGGTGATGGTGATGATTTCCGGCTACGAGAACTTCGTTTCGCAGCTGGATATCGCCGACGACAAGGAAAAGCTCAACTGGCTGGGCACCATGGACTCTTCGTCGCTGAAGATGAAAGTCGCTGCCTCGATCGTGGCCATTTCCTCCATCCACCTGCTGCGCATTTTCATGGACGCCAAGAACGTCGATCCCGAGCACCTGATGTGGTACGTGATCATCCACATGACCTTCGTGGTCTCGGCATTTGCCATGGGCTACCTGGACAAACTGACCAAACACTAAGGTCCGTTCACCGCGCTGGCGCAACGCCCGCCTGTAGAATTGCAGGCGGGCGTTGTCGTTTCTGGCGGCTTGCTTTGACGCAGGGTGCTCGTCACCCGTGGTGGCATCTGTGCTAGTCTGCTCGCCCTTTTGGTTCCGGGCGCTCCGGGAGGCGCTGTGTCACGCACGGCAACTCTCGAGCCGTCCGCACAGCGGAGCAGCATCATGTCCGAAGTTAACCTGTCCACCGATGAAACCCGCGTCAGCTACGGCATTGGCCGTCAGTTGGGCGACCAACTGCGCGACAACCCGCCACCGGGCGTGAGCCTGGACGCCATCCTGGTCGGCCTGACCGACGCGTTCGCCGGCAAGCCAAGCCGCGTGGGCCAGGACGAGATGTCCGCCAGCTTCAAGGTCATTCGCGAAATCATGCAAGCCGAAGCCGCTGCCAAGGCTGAAGCCGCTGCTGGCGAAGGCCGTGCGTTCCTGGCCGAAAACGCCAAGCGTGAAGGCATCACCACCCTGGCATCCGGCCTGCAATTCGAAGTGCTGACCCAAGGTGAAGGCGCCAAGCCGACCCGTGAAGACCAGGTGCGTACCCATTACCACGGCACCCTGATCGACGGCACCGTGTTCGACAGCTCCTACGATCGTGGCCAGCCAGCCGAATTCCCGGTAGGCGGCGTGATCCCAGGCTGGACCGAAGCCCTGCAACTGATGAACGCCGGCAGCAAATGGCGCCTGTACGTGCCGAGCGAACTGGCTTACGGCGCTCAAGGCGTTGGCAGCATTCCACCGCACAGCGTGCTGGTGTTTGACGTCGAGTTGTTGGACGTACTGTAAGACATCAACGCTTAAACAGACTTTTGTGGGAGCGAGCCTGCTCGCGATGGCGGTCAGTCAGTCGATATCGATGTTGAATGACACACCGCTTCGCGAGCAGGCTCGCTCCCACAGGGTTTGATGCTTCATCCGTGGAACCTGCCGCTGAAATCACCCGTCGGGCGCAACGCCCTGGCGTAGCAGAACAGGAACAGATTGCGCACCAGCTCCTTGAGCACCAACGGTTCGCTGGAATTGAGGCTGTTGAGGTCCAGATCCCCCTGGTCCTGCAGCTCGTTCAAGGCTTCTTCTTCAAGCACCGCACAGACTTCCCCGGTTTCCCGATGCAGGATCCTGAGGTAGGGATGTGGGCGGTCCAGCCAGGCATCGATCAAATAAGTCATGGTTCTCATCTCCTTGATGGGGTTCGATGAGAATAATTCTTATTCGCTAAATAGCAAGTCTCTATTGGCCTTGCGATTGTTTTTCTGACGATGGGTTATGGCAGCTCAGGACGGCTGGCACTTGGCTAATGTCCGAGAAATGGGGGCGAAGCGCAGAGGGCGAAGCTCCATCCCACACGCGGGGCGTGGGATGGAATACAGCAGAATCAGACTTTTCTGACGAACTCGGATTTGAGTTTCATCGGGCCGATGCCGTCGATCTTGCAGTCGATGTCGTGGTCGCCATCGCACAGGCGGATGTTCTTGACCTTGGTGCCGACCTTGACCACCAGCGACGTGCCCTTGACCTTGAGGTCCTTGATCACGGTGATGGTGTCGCCGTCCTGCAGGACGTTGCCGACCGAATCTTTCTTCACGGTATCGTCGGGCGCCGCTTCAGCTTCGCCGCTGGCGGACCATTCGTGGGCACACTCCGGGCAGACCAGTTGGGTACCGTCTTCGTAGGTGTATTCGGAATTGCATTTCGGGCAGGGAGGCAACGTGCTCACTAAGGTTCCTTGGGTATCAGGAGGGCAAAAGGGCGCACATTATATAGGGTTTTGTTGCGAAAGAGGGCGGTGCTGCGTTTGGAGATCTTACGGCGAGGGATTTGTGGGAGCAAAGCTTGCTCGCGATGGCGGCGATGCGATCCTTCAGAGACCGAGTCGCCGGTATCGCGGGCAAGCCTTGCTCCCACAAAAAGCCCCTTGTGGATCAGTGCGTACGCGCCACTGCAAACTCGCTCAGCTCCACCAGCGCATCGCGGTATTCGCTGGGCGGCAGGGCGTCGAGGCATTTGATCGCGCGGGCAACGTAGTCCCGGGCCAGGTTCGCGGTGTAGTCCAGCGAGCCGGAGGCTTCGACCGCGACACGGATGCTTTCCAGGTCTTCGATCCCGCCTTTCTGGATCGCCTGGCGTACCAGTGCTGCCTGTTCAGGCGTGCCCTCACGCATGGTGTAGATCAGCGGCAGGGTCGGCTTGCCTTCGGCCAGGTCGTCACCGACGTTCTTGCCCAGGGTCTCGGCGTCGCCCTTGTAGTCGAGCAGGTCGTCCACCAACTGGAAAGCCACGCCCAGGTGGTCGCCGAAGGTGCGCAGGGCTTCGCTCTGCTCGGCGCTGGCACCGGCCAGGGCCGCGGCGCTGTGGGTCGAGGCTTCGAAGAGCATCGCGGTCTTGCCGCGGATGACTTCCATGTAGGTTTCTTCGGTGGTGCTGGCATCGCGCACCTTGGACAACTGCAGCACTTCGCCTTCGGCGATGATACGCGTGGCCTGGGACAGGATTTTCATCACCGGCATCGAGCCCAGCTCGACCATCATTTCGAACGAGCGCGAATACAGGAAGTCGCCTACCAGCACGCTGGGAGCATTGCCCCACATGGCGTTGGCGGTCGAACGGCCACGCCGCATGCCGGACATGTCGACCACGTCGTCGTGCAGCAGGGTCGCGGTGTGCAGGAACTCGATGGTGGCGGCCAGCAGGCGCATGTCGTCGCCTTCGCGACCCAGGGCCTTGCCGCACAACAGCACCAATAAAGGACGCAGGCGTTTACCGCCAGCCGATGTGATGTAGTCGCCGATTTTCGATACCAGCGGCACTCGGGAAGTCAGCTGTTTCTTGATGATGCCGTCGACGGCGCTAAAATCGTCCGCCACCGCGCGGTAGAAAGCTTGGGGTTGCATCAGCGACAGGTGCTCCAGAAGGGTTGCGCGGCATGCTAGGACCCCCACCCAGGCCTGTCAAGGCGCGATGGACGGCTACTTGCAAGGCTGTTGCGCCTTGCGTACAATCGCGCACCCTGAACTTCCTGGGCAGCACCTGCCTTACGCAATTGCACCAGGGCCTTCCAGCCCATGCAGCCATGCCAGCCAATACCTCTTCTTATAAAGCGCTGGGTGAGCAGGATTATCGGAGAAATACCATGTCGTACGCAGTAATTGTTACTGGTGGCAAGCAATACAAGGTCGCCCCAGGTGAATACCTGAAGATCGAGAAACTGGAAATCGCTACCGGCGAATCCGTGACTTTTGATCGCGTTCTGTTGGTCGCCAATGGCGACGACGTGAATATCGGCGCTCCAGTCGTTGCTGGCGCTACCGTTGTGGCTGAAGTGATCTCCCAAGGTCGTCACGATAAAGTCCGCATCATCAAGTTCCGTCGCCGTAAGCACCACATGAAGCGTATGGGCCACCGCCAGTGGTACACCGAGATCAAAATCACCGGTATTCAGGCTTAATTTCAGCCTAATTCCTCACTAGGAGAATTGAACTCATGGCACACAAAAAAGCTGGTGGTAGTACCCGTAACGGTCGCGACTCAGAAGCCAAACGCCTTGGCGTGAAGATGTATGGCGGCCAGAAAATCATTCCGGGCAACATCATCGTGCGTCAGCGCGGCACCCAATTCCACGCCGGTTACGGTGTTGGCATGGGTAAAGATCACACCCTCTTCGCGAAAATCGAAGGCGTGATCAAGTTTGAAGTAAAGGGCGCGTTCAACCGCCGTTACGTGAGCGTTGTCGCAGCTTAATTGCGAGATCGCTGGAAAAGCCCTGTCTTGCGACGGGGCTTTTTCGTTTGTGGGGTGAGTCTCTTGCAAAACTGTTTGTATGGGCTGTCGGCGCTGCGGTTGGGGCGTGTCATCAGGTCGCTGCGCTCATTTTTGCAAGAGTCTTATGTCTTGTTTTTTTGGCTCGTCCGTATGGCGAGAGGCGTGTGTCATGAAGTTTGTTGATGAAGTATCGATTCGAGTAAAGGCCGGCGACGGCGGCAATGGTTGCATGAGTTTCCGTCGGGAAAAGTTCATTGAAAACGGTGGCCCGAACGGCGGTGACGGGGGCGACGGCGGCTCGATCTACATGCTCGCCGACGAAAACCTCAACACCCTGGTGGACTACCGTTACACCCGGCACTTCGATGCCGAGCGTGGCTCCAACGGCGGCAGCACCGACTGCACCGGCAAGAAGGGCGAAGACCTGATCCTGCGCGTGCCAGTCGGCACCACGGTGATCGATTCGGCCACCCAGGAAGTGATTGGCGACCTGACCAAGGCTGGTCAGCGTCTGCTGGTCGTCCATGGCGGCTGGCACGGCCTGGGCAACACCCGCTTCAAATCCAGTACCAACCGTGCGCCGCGCCAGACCACGCCAGGCAAGCCAGGCGAGCAGCGTGACCTGAAGCTGGAAATGAAGGTACTGGCCGACGTGGGCCTGCTGGGTCTGCCGAACGCCGGTAAAAGTACCTTCATTCGCTCGGTGTCGGCGGCCAAGCCGAAAGTGGCCGATTACCCGTTCACCACCCTGGTGCCGAACCTGGGCGTGGTCAGCGTCGACCGCTGGAAGAGTTTCGTAATCGCCGACATTCCAGGGTTGATCGAAGGGGCTTCCGAGGGCGCAGGCCTGGGGATTCGTTTCCTCAAGCACTTGTCCCGTACCCGTCTGTTGCTGCACCTCGTGGACATGGCGCCGCTGGATGAAACCAGTGCCGCCGATGCCGCCGAAGTCATCGTCAACGAACTGACCAAGTTCAGCCCGGCCCTGGCCGAGCGCGACCGTTGGCTGGTGCTGAACAAGTGCGACCAGATCCTCGAGGAAGAGCATGAGGAGCGGGTCAAGGAAATCGTCGATCGCCTGGAGTGGGAAGGTCCGGTCTACGTGATCTCGGCCATCGCCAAAGACGGCACCGAGCGCCTGTGCCACGACATCATGCGTTACCTGGAAGATCGCGCCGACCGCCTGGCCAACGATCCGGCCTACAAGGAAGAGCTGGCCGAGCTCGATCAGCGCATCGAAGACGAGGCCCGTGCCCAGTTGCAGGCGCTGGACGACCAGCGTGCCCTGCGTCGCAGCGGCGTCAAGTCGGTCCATGACATCGGTGACGACGATTGGGACGAAGAAGATGTGGATGACGAGGACGGTCCGGAAATCATTTACGTCCGCGACTGATCTTGTGCTGATGCCACTCAGCTGAAGCCAGTACCTGTGTGGGCGAATTTGTGGGAGCAAAGCTTGCTCGCGATAGCGGTTTGCAGTCAGCCAAGGTGTTGAGTGTGACGAGGCCATCGCGAGCAAGCTTTGCTCCCACAGGCTTGATCCCCCCAAGGATTCTCGGGTGGCTGGCATTAACTGGTCCAGTGCGGTGTTATCATCGCAGCCAGCCGGTTTCCAAGGCGCCGCTCATTCGAGCGGCGTTTTGGTATCTGTAAAACGCAAATACGAATAATCCCATGGGCGGCGCTGGGTCGCGCCGTTCGCTGGCAAAGGTTGAAGATGATGCGGAGCAAGGTGACGGGTGCGCAGCGCTGGGTCGTGAAGATCGGCAGCGCACTGCTGACGGCAGATGGCAAGGGCCTGGACCGCCAGGCAATGGCGGTGTGGGTTGAGCAGATGGTGGCCTTGCATGAGGCTGGCGTCGAGCTGGTATTGGTCTCTTCCGGGGCTGTGGCCGCCGGTATGAGTCGCCTGGGCTGGACGTCGCGACCCAGCGCGATGCATGAGCTGCAGGCTGCCGCCGCCATCGGCCAGATGGGCCTGGTGCAGGCTTGGGAGTCGAGCTTTGCCGAGCACGGTCGCCATACGGCGCAGATCCTGCTGACCCACGATGACCTGTCCGACCGCAAGCGTTACCTCAATGCCCGCAGTACCTTGCGGGCATTGGTAGAGCTGAAAGTCATCCCGGTGATCAACGAGAACGACACGGTGGTCACCGACGAGATCCGTTTCGGCGATAACGACACCCTGGCCGCGCTGGTGGCGAACCTGGTGGAGGCGGATCTGCTGGTGATTCTCACGGATCGCGACGGCATGTTCGATGCCGATCCACGCAACAATCCCGATGCCAAGCTGATATACGAAGCCCGTGCCGATGATCCGGCGCTGGACGCGGTGGCGGGTGGCACGGGCGGTGCGCTGGGCCGTGGTGGCATGCAGACCAAGCTGCGCGCCGCGCGTCTGGCGGCGCGGTCCGGGGCTCACACCATCATCGTGGGTGGGCGCTTGGAGCGGGTGCTGGATCGCTTGAAAGCTGGCGAGCGCATCGGCACCTTGCTCTCCCCGGAGCGCGGCATGTTGGCGGCGCGCAAGCAGTGGCTGGCTGGGCATCTGCAGACTCGTGGCACCTTGGTACTGGATGCCGGTGCGGTGACGGCTCTGTCCCAAGGCAACAAAAGCCTGCTGCCAGTGGGGGTGAAGCTGGTCCAGGGCAGTTTCCGTCGCGGCGAAATGGTGGTGTGCGTGGCTCCGGACGGTCGTGAGATCGCCCGCGGCCTGGCCAACTACAGCGCACTGGAAGCGCAGAAAATCATCGGTCAGTCGTCTGATGCGATTGTCGGTCTGTTGGGTTACATGGCGGAGCCCGAGCTGGTTCACCGTGACAACCTGATCCTCGTCTAAGGAAAAATCATGGGTTTGGCAAAAGGATTGATCGGCTTGCTGCTGGCTGTGCCGCTGCTGGCTTCGGCCGAAGAAATTGGCCAGGTGTCGACGGTGTTCAAGTTTGTCGGGCCCAATGACCGGATTGTGGTCGAGGCGTTCGACGATCCCAAGGTGGATGGCGTGACCTGTTACCTGTCGCGGGCCAAGACTGGCGGTGTAAAAGGCGGCCTGGGCCTGGCCGAGGATCGTGCCGAGGCGTCCATCGCCTGCCGCCAGGTGGGGCCGATCAGCTTCAAGGGTGAGCTCAAGGACGGCGAAGAGGTGTTCCGCGAGCGCACTTCACTGGTGTTCAAGACCATGCAAGTGGTGCGATTCCTCGACAAGAAACGCAATACGCTGGTGTACCTGGTCTACAGCGATCGCGTGATCGAGGGCAGCCCGCAGAATGCGGTGACGGCGATTCCGATCTTGCCTTGGCGTTAAGTAGCGAATGATGGGCGAGCCGATCGGCTCGCTTTTTTTATCTCCATGGATGTGTTGTGCTTTTGGCGCGAAGGGATTCGTATGCGTGCGTTTTTGCTGCTGTTTGTGTTGGGTTGTTCCCTTTCCTCTGGGGCCTTGGCGGAACCGTTTTATAACGCCAAGCCCCTGGCTCATCCGCTGATAAAAAGCTCCCAGGAGAGTGGGGCGACGCTGGCGTTTATCCGCGAGGCGGAAGGTGTCGTGGGCTATTCGTGCCTGTGCGATTCGCCGGATGGCGCGCCGCAAGTGCTCGATCGGTATGGCGATGCCAGTGTCGAGTCGGTGCTCTACGCCAACCTCGACAGCGATCTCCAGACGTTGGTCGTGCTGTCACGGGCAAAGGGGCAGTACGCCCTTCATGGTTATCGCTTCGTACCGTCCACCGGTATGTATCGCCGGCTTCAGGCGTTGCAGCCGGTATTGGATCGTATCGCTGCTGATCGCAAGGTCCTCACTGCCGCGCTGGTCCAGAAAGAGCTGGGCAAGTTGCCGCCCTACGATTACAGCGCTGTGTTGCCCAAGACCGGTATCGTTGAATTCGACACGCTCAATCCCGCCGACGGCACGCTGGTGGGGTACTTTGGTGTTGACGGCGTCCCGGCTTCATCGGAGCAGCCAGCGGAGGATCCTCATCGCGACACCTACAAAAAAACGTTCCAGCAGCGCGAGGGACGCTGGCTCACGCTGACTTATGAGCGCGTGCCGCCTCAGGACGAGGATGTGGGCTCTGCCTATCGTGTCAGCAGGATGGCCTGGGAAACCGATCCAGCGGTGTACCAGGGCTCCGAGGATGGGGTGTGGGCGTTCTTGGGTAACGGGCGGCTCTGGGCGCTGGGTTCGTATGCCCAGGGTAAGAGAGTGGGCAAGTGGATGGAGTTCGACGAGTCGGGCTACGCGTCCACCGGCGCCTATGTGGATGGATTGCGTCAGGGGTCGTGGGTCGTCAGTGATGGCGGCACGGTTTCCAAGGGCATGATCGTCGACGATTTCTATGAGGGGCGCTGGACGATCGAGGCGCAGGACGATGAGGGGGCTATCTCCGGCTTCGATACATACAAACACGGCGATTTTGACGGGCCTTCCGAGCGCGTGCGTCATGGTGAGGTGGTCCGGCGCGGCGATTTCGTGGAGGGGATGCAGCACGGTGACTGGAAAATGCCGTGGGGTGAGGGGCGTTACGTGCAAGGTGTCCGAGAAGGCCGTTGGACATTGAAGGTGGAAAGCGGTGGTGTCCAGACCGTCGATTTCGTCGCCGACAAAAAGCAAGGCGAGTTGCGTGAAGTGGACGCCGCAGGGGTGTTACGGCTTGTCGAGCATTACCGCGCGGGTGTGTTGGATGGATTGAAAGAAGCCTATGCGGCGAATGGCAAACTCATCTATTCGGCCAACTACGTCAACGGCCAGATCGAAGGGCGGGCGCTGACCTACACGGACGACGGTGCCGTGCTGCTGTCGGACATCTCGTGGCGTTACGGTTCGCGAGAAGGTGCTTTTCGTCTTTATCATCCCAATGGCCAGTCCGATACGGTGGCAACGTACGAGGGGGATGAGCCCATTGGTAACGTGCAGTCATTTGATGCGACAGGGGTGCTGATCGCGGACAGGAACTATTGCCACGTGCCTGATGGGAAATACACCCGTATCAAGCTTTGCGGCAAGCAGCGCGGGGCTTTCAACGACGGGCATTTCGACTCCGAGAGTGATTACCTGTTCGGCAATGAGCAAAGTGCCCGCCACACCCGGGATGGGCGCAAGGTCCGGGAGGTGCTGTTGGGGCCTGATGATCGCGTGACTCGTAACGAGTACTACCCCAATGGCCAGTTGAAGTTCTCTGAAGCCAAGCAGGGCTTTCGGTTGATAACGGTCGAGGGGCGCGAATACAAGGACTACTCGTACGCCAAGCGCGAAGGTGAGACGGTCTACTATTACCCGACGGGTGTGGTTGAGCGCCGTATGAACTTCAAGGGCGACAAGATAGTGGGTTGTTATACCGGCTACGACGAGGCGGGTGTGCAGAATTTCCCGCCACCTGGTGGTTGTCCTCCGCCGAAGCCGGTGGTTTTCAATTTTGGGGAATAATGTGGGGGTGAGCCTGCTCCCACAGGGGGATTGTGGTGGGCACAAAATTTATGCCCGCTGAAGACCCAATGTGGGAGCGGGCTTGCTCGCGAAGACGGCTGCACAGTCAATATCACTGCTAACTGACCCACCGCTTTCGCGAGCAAGCTCGCTCCCACAGGGGTAAGTGGTCTGGTTGGGGGCAAATCGCAGGCAATAAAAAACCGACCCTGAGGTCGGTTTTTTAACGAGCGCGTCGCTTAGGCAGCAGCGGCAACGTTCAGGGCCTTTACGTGGCCATTCAAACGGCTCTTATGGCGAGCAGCCTTGTTCTTGTGGATGATGCCTTTATCGGCCATGCGGTCGATAACTGGCACGGCCAGAACGTAAGCAGCTTGAGCTTTTTCAGCGTCTTTTGCGTCGATGGCCTTAACTACGTTCTTGATGTAGGTACGGACCATGGAACGCAGGCTGGCGTTGTGGCTGCGACGCTTCTCAGCCTGTTTTGCACGTTTTTTGGCGGAAGGTGTGTTGGCCACCGTCGAGCTCCTCGAAAGACTTTTTGGGAAATAGCAAACAAAATAGGCCGCGAATCATGCCGATGAGTTGAAGTCTTGTCAAGGGCGGGTGACGCGTTCCGCTGAATGGCAGGTGCTGCGCACCGAAGGATTTCTTTCCGGCGTGCGACCTGTAAACTCGCGGGCTTTGGCTCTGCACTGTTTAGCGGCGCGGAGTATCGCACAAGTGGGCGCGTTGTTCGCCTGCTGTTTATCGACAGGCAAAAACTCTTTTCATGAATCTGCTCAAATCGTTGGCCGCCGTCAGCTCTATCACGATGCTTTCCCGCGTCCTGGGGTTCGTTCGCGATACGTTGATCGCACGGATATTCGGCGCCGGGATGGCCACCGACGCCTTCTTCATCGCCTTCAAGTTGCCCAACCTGCTGCGGCGGATCTTCGCCGAAGGGGCGTTCTCCCAGGCCTTCGTGCCGATCCTGGCGGAATATAAAAGCCAGAAGGGCGACGAAGCGACCCGCACCTTCATTGCCTACGTCACCGGCCTGCTGACGTTGGTGCTGGCGCTGGTCACGGCGGCCGGCATGCTCGCCGCGCCCTGGGTGATCTGGGCCACGGCCCCGGGTTTCACCGATACGCCAGAAAAATTCCAGCTCACCTCGGACCTGCTGCGGGTGACCTTTCCTTATATATTGCTGATTTCCCTGTCGTCCCTGGCCGGGGCGATCCTCAATACCTGGAACCGCTTTTCCGTGCCGGCCTTTGTGCCGACCCTGCTCAACGTCAGCATGATCATCTTCGCAGTGTTCCTGACACCGTACTTCGATCCGCCGGTGATGGCCCTGGGCTGGGCGGTGCTGGTGGGTGGCCTGGCGCAATTACTTTATCAACTGCCGCACCTGAAAAAGATCGGCATGTTGGTGCTGCCACGGCTGAACTTGCGCGACAGTGGCGTGTGGCGGGTGATGAAGCAGATGTTGCCGGCGATCCTCGGGGTGTCGGTGAGCCAGATTTCCCTGATCATCAACACCATCTTTGCCTCGTTCCTGGTCGCTGGCTCGGTGTCGTGGATGTATTACGCCGACCGTCTGATGGAATTGCCGTCTGGCGTGCTGGGTGTGGCCCTGGGTACGATCCTGCTGCCAACCCTGGCCAAGACCTATGCCAGCCAGGACCGCCATGAATACTCGCGGATTCTCGATTGGGGCCTGCGCCTGTGTTTCGTGCTGGTGTTGCCGTGTGCCTTGGCACTGGGGATCCTGGCCGAGCCGTTGACCGTCTCGTTGTTCCAGTATGGCCAGTTCAATGCCTTCGATGCGTTGATGACCCAGCGGGCACTGATCGCCTACTCGGTGGGCCTGCTCGGGATCATCGTGATCAAGGTGCTGGCGCCGGGGTTCTATGCCCAGCAGAACATTCGCACGCCGGTGAAAATCGCCATTTTCACCCTGGTGATGACGCAGTTGTTCAACCTGATGCTCATCGGCCCGTTGGCCCACGCCGGCCTGGCCCTGGCGATCAGCGCCGGCGCGTGCCTCAACGCCGGGCTGCTGTTTTACCAGTTGCGCAAGCAGAAGATGTATCAGCCGCAGCCGGGCTGGGGCAAGTTTGGCCTCAAGCTGCTGGTCGCCGTGGCGGTGATGTCGGCGGTGTTGCTGGGGGCGATGCATTTCATGCCGGCCTGGGGCGAAGGGCAGATGCTCGAGCGTTTCCTGCGCTTGGGTGTGCTGGTGGTTGCCGGCGTGGTGGCGTATTTCGGCATGTTGCTGCTGATGGGGTTCCGTCTGCGTGACTTCAATCGCAAGGCCTTGAGCTGAGGGCGGGCCTTCGATAATCCCGGGCCGGGCAGTGGTTTTGTCGGTTCGATCACTTTGGGGTGCGGTGTTGCCTGTCGTCGGCCGCCGGGTGTGGTTATAATCGGCCACTTTATGAGCAAGAAGCGCGTTATGCAGCTGGTTCGAGGCCTCCACAACCTGCGCCCCCAACATCGGGGCTGTGTCGCCACTATTGGCAACTTTGACGGTGTTCACCGTGGCCACCAGGCTATCCTGGCGCGGCTGCGCGAGCGTGCGCTGGAATTGGGCTTGCCTAGCTGCGTGGTGATCTTCGAGCCGCAGCCGCGGGAATTTTTCGCCCCGGACACCGCCCCGGCCCGTCTGGCTCGGTTGCGGGACAAGCTGCAACTGCTGGCCGCCGAAGGCGTCGACCGGGTCCTGTGCCTGGCCTTCAACCAGCGCCTGAGCAAGCTCAGTGCCGCCGCATTCGTCGATACCATCCTGGTGGACGGTCTCGATGTGAAGCATCTGGAGGTTGGCGATGATTTCCGTTTCGGCTGTGACCGGTCCGGGGATTTCGACTACCTGCAACAGGCCGGTATCGCCCAGGGCTTCACTGTTGAAGCGGCGCAGACTGTCGAGATGGATGGCTTGCGCGTCAGCAGCACCCAGGTCCGCAATGCCCTGGCGGCTGCCGACTTCGAATTGGCCGAGCGCTTGCTTGGCCGGCCGTACCGGATTGCCGGACGGATTCTGCACGGGCAGAAACTGGCGCGCCAATTGGGCACGCCAACGGCTAACGTGCAGCTCAAGCGCCGTCGTGTGCCGCTCACCGGGGTGTTCCTGGTGAGTGTCGAGATCGACGGCAAGACCTGGCCCGGCGTTGCCAACATCGGTGTGCGACCCACGGTCCAGGGCGATGGCAAGGCCCACCTTGAAGTACATGTTCTGGATTTTGCCGGCGATCTGTATGACCGGCGTTTGACGGTGGTTTTCCACCATAAGCTGCGTGAAGAGCAGCGTTTTGCCTCTCTGGAGGCGCTCAAGACGGCGATCCATGCAGATATCGCCGCCGCCCGTGCCCTTGTCGCAACCAGCGCCAATCGCTAATGAAGAGCCTTAAATGACCGACTATAAAGCCACGCTAAACCTTCCGGACACCGCCTTCCCAATGAAGGCCGGCCTGCCTCAGCGCGAACCACAGATTCTGCAGCGTTGGGACAGCATTGGCCTGTACGGAAAGTTGCGCGAAATTGGCAAGGATCGTCCGAAGTTCGTCCTGCACGACGGTCCTCCGTACGCCAACGGCACTATCCACATCGGTCACGCGCTGAACAAGATTCTCAAGGACATGATCATCCGCTCCAAGACCCTGTCGGGTTTTGATGCGCCGTATGTCCCGGGCTGGGACTGCCACGGCCTGCCGATCGAGCACAAGGTCGAAGTGACCCACGGCAAGAACCTGGGCGCGGACAAGACCCGCGAACTGTGCCGTGCCTACGCCACCGAGCAGATCGAAGGGCAGAAGTCCGAATTCATCCGCCTCGGCGTGCTGGGCGACTTCGCCAACCCGTACAAGACCATGGACTTCAAGAACGAAGCCGGTGAAATCCGTGCCCTGGCGAAAATCGTCGAGGGCGGCTTCGTGTTCAAGGGCCTCAAGCCGGTGAACTGGTGCTTCGATTGCGGTTCGGCCCTGGCCGAGGCGGAAGTCGAGTACGAGAACAAGAAGTCCTCGACCATCGACGTCGCGTTCCCGATCGCCGATGAAGACAAGCTCGCCGCCGCTTTCGGCCTGGGCAAGCTGGCCAAGCCGGCGTCGATCGTGATCTGGACCACCACCCCGTGGACCATCCCGGCCAACCAGGCGCTGAACGTCCATCCGGAATTCAACTATGCCCTGGTCGACGTCGGCGACAAGCTGCTGGTGCTGGCCGAAGAGCTGGTCGAATCCTGCCTGGCCCGCTACAGCCTCGAAGGTTCGGTGATCGCCACCGCGCCAGGTTCGGCGCTGGAGCTGATCAATTTCCGTCATCCGTTCTATGACCGCCTGTCGCCGGTGTACCTGGCCGACTACGTGGAACTGGGCGCAGGTACTGGCGTGGTTCACTCCGCGCCGGCCTATGGCGTCGACGACTTCGTGACCTGCAAGAAATACGGCATGGTCAACGACGACATCCTCAACCCGGTGCAGAGCAATGGCGTGTACGCGCCGTCGCTGGAGTTCTTTGGCGGCCAGTTCATCTGGAAAGCCAACCCGGCCATCGTCGACAAGCTGACCGAAGTTGGCGCGCTGCTGCACACCACCGTCATCGAACACAGCTACATGCACTGCTGGCGGCACAAGACCCCGCTGATCTACCGCGCCACCGCGCAGTGGTTCATCGGCATGGACAAGCAGCCAACCAGCGGCGACACCCTGCGCCAGCGTTCGCTCAAGGCCATCGAAGAAACCCAGTTCGTGCCGGCCTGGGGCCAGGCGCGCCTGCACTCGATGATCGCCAACCGTCCGGACTGGTGCATCTCCCGCCAGCGCAACTGGGGCGTGCCGATCCCGTTCTTCCTGAGCAAGGAAAGCGGCGAGTTGCACCCGCGCACCGTCGAACTGATGGAAATCGTGGCCAAGCGCGTCGAATCCGAAGGCATCGAAGCCTGGTTCAAGATGGATGCCGCCGAGCTGCTGGGTGACGAAGCGCCGCTGTACGACAAGATCAGCGACACCCTGGACGTCTGGTTCGACTCCGGCACCACCCATTGGCACGTGCTGCGCGGTTCGCACCCGATGGGCCACGAGAGCGGTCCGCGTGCCGACCTGTACCTGGAAGGCTCTGACCAGCACCGCGGCTGGTTCCACTCGTCGTTGCTGACCGGTTGCGCCATCGACAATCACGCGCCGTATCGCGAGTTGCTGACCCACGGCTTCACGGTCGACGAGTCCGGTCGCAAGATGTCCAAGTCCCTGGGCAACGTGATCGCGCCGCAGAAGGTCAACGACACCTTGGGCGCCGACATCATGCGCCTGTGGGTGGCCTCCACCGACTATTCCGGCGAGATGGCCGTTTCCGAGCAGATCCTGCAGCGCAGCGCGGACGCCTACCGGCGGATCCGTAACACCGCGCGCTTCCTGCTTTCCAACCTGACCGGCTTCAACCCGGCCACCGACCTGCTGCCGGCCGAAGAAATGCTCGCGCTGGACCGTTGGGCCGTGGACCGTACCCTGCTGCTGCAACGCGAATTGCAGGAGCACTACGGCGAATACCGCTTCTGGAACGTCTACTCCAAGATCCACAACTTCTGCGTGCAGGAGCTCGGTGGTTTCTACCTCGACATCATCAAGGACCGCCAGTACACCACCGGCGCCAACAGCAAGGCCCGTCGTTCGTGCCAGACCGCGCTGTTCCACATCAGCGAGGCGCTGGTGCGCTGGATCGCACCGATCCTGGCGTTCACCGCCGACGAGCTGTGGCAGTACCTGCCGGGCGAGCGCAACGAATCGGTGATGCTCAACACCTGGTACGAAGGCTTGACCGAACTGCCGGAAGGTTCCGAGCTGGACCGTGCGTATTGGGATCGCGTGATGGCGGTCAAGGCGGCGGTCAACAAGGAGATGGAGATCCAGCGCGCGGCCAAGGCCGTCGGTGGCAACCTGCAGGCCGAAGTCACCCTCTACGCCGAAGACGCCCTGAGTGCCGATCTGGCCAAGCTGAGCAACGAGCTGCGCTTCGTGCTGATCACCTCCACCGCCAGCGTTGCACCTTTCGTGCAGGCGCCGGCCGATGCGGTGACCACTGAAGTCAGCGGCCTGAAGCTGAAGATCGTCAAGTCGAACCACACCAAGTGCGCCCGCTGCTGGCACTGCCGTGAAGACGTCGGCGTGAATCCGGAGCATCCGGAAATCTGCGGTCGTTGCGTGGACAACATCAGTGGTGCTGGCGAGGTTCGTCATTATGCCTAACGCAGCGGGCCGCTTCGGGCGGCTGGGCTGGCTCTGGTTGAGTGTGCTGGTCTTGGTCATCGACCAGGCCAGCAAGTACTACTTCGAGAACTCGCTGACGATGTACCAGCAGATCGTGATCATTCCCGACTACTTCAGCTGGACCTTGGCCTACAACACCGGAGCGGCGTTCAGTTTCCTGGCCGACAGCTCAGGCTGGCAGCGCTGGCTGTTTGCCCTGATCGCCATCGTGGTCAGCGCCGTGCTGGTGGTCTGGCTCAAGCGCCTGGGGCGCAATGAGACCTGGCTGGCCGTGGCGCTGGCCCTGGTGCTCGGTGGTGCCTTGGGCAACCTCTATGACCGCATCGCCCTGGGCCACGTCATCGATTTCATCCTGGTGCATTGGCAGAACCGCTGGTATTTCCCGGCGTTCAACTTTGCTGACAGCGCCATCAGCGTGGGCGCGGTGATGCTCGCCCTGGACATGTTCAAGAGCAAGAAAACCGGAGAAGCCGTCCATGACTGAGCAGCGTATCGCTCAAAACACTGAAGTGAAGCTTCACTTCGCCCTGCACCTGGAAAACGGTGACACCGTCGACAGCACTTTCGACAAGGCCCCGGCGGTGTTCAAGGTCGGTGATGGCAACCTGCTGCCAGGCTTCGAAGCGGCGATCTTCGGCTTCAAGGCCGGCGACAAGCGCACCGTGGTCGTATCACCGGAAAACGCCTTTGGTCAGCCCAACCCGCAAAACGTGCAGACCATGCCACGCTCCCAGTTCCAGGACATGGAGCTGTCCCAGGGCCTGCTGGTGATCTTCAACGACGCGGCCAATACCGAGCTGCCGGGTGTGGTGAAGGCTTTCGACGACACCCAGGTGACCGTGGACTTCAACCATCCGCTGGCGGGCAAGACCTTGAACTTCGAAGTGGAAATCCTTGAGGTCAAGGCGTTGTAACTGACTGGATGCGGTTTAGTGTGGGAGCGGGCTTGCTCGCGAAGGCGGAGTGTCAGCCAACATTAATGTTGAATGTAAGGCCCTCTTCGCGAGCAAGCCCGCTCCCACATGGATCTTCATTGTTTTCCGAGCCCTTGGTTCGATCAACAGGCAATTCTTGCGCGCAAGACACGAGGCACAGCATGCAAATCAAACTCGCCAACCCCCGTGGCTTCTGCGCCGGTGTGGACCGGGCGATCGAAATCGTCAACCGCGCCCTGGAAGTCTTCGGGCCGCCGATCTACGTGCGCCACGAAGTGGTCCACAACAAATTCGTCGTCGAAGACCTGCGTAGCCGCGGGGCGATTTTCGTCGAGGAACTGGACCAGGTGCCGGACGACGTCATCGTGATCTTCAGCGCCCACGGGGTTTCCCAGGCCGTACGCACCGAAGCCGCCGGCCGTGGCCTGAAGGTTTTCGACGCGACGTGCCCATTGGTGACCAAGGTGCACATCGAAGTGGCGCGCTACAGCCGTGACGGTCGCGAATGCATCCTGATCGGCCATGAAGGCCATCCGGAAGTCGAAGGCACCATGGGTCAATACGATGCCAGCAACGGCGGTGCGATCTACCTGGTCGAAGACGAGGAGGACGTGGCGGCTTTGCAGGTTCGCAACCCTGAGAGCCTGGCTTTTGTTACCCAGACAACCCTGTCCATGGACGACACCAGCCGTGTGATCGACGCCTTGCGCTCGCGCTTTCCGTCCATCGGCGGCCCGCGCAAGGATGACATCTGCTACGCCACCCAGAACCGTCAGGACGCGGTCAAGCAACTGGCCAACGAATGCGATGTGGTGCTGGTCGTCGGCAGCCCGAACAGCTCCAACTCCAACCGCTTGCGTGAGCTGGCCGAGCGTATGGCCACCCCGGCCTACCTGATCGACGGTGCCGAGGACATGCAGCGCAACTGGTTCGATGGCGTCGAGCGCATCGGCATCACCGCCGGCGCTTCCGCACCGGAAGTCCTGGTGCGTGGCGTGATCCAGCAGTTGCAGGCCTGGGGCGCAACGGGTGCCGATGAACTGTCCGGTCGCGAGGAAAACATTACGTTCTCGATGCCGAAAGAGTTGCGTGTGCGCTCCTTGCTTTAAGTCCTTTCTCGCACAGGGCCTGCTCGGCTTTGACGCTTTCCAGGCGGACGCGGCCGGAGGGCGCCAGTATCACTTGATGATGGCTGACCGGCCCGCGTTTGGCGCAGACATGCAGCCTGCCGGCCTTAAAGGCGCCGTTGGGGTGCAGGGCTTCGCCCTGGTTGCCGAACATCACCCTGCGCCTCATCGGCTGGTTGCCGATCACACGAGCGCTTGCGGTGCGTTCCATCAGCAAGGTTTTCTCCTTGTTGTCCAGCATGATCCGCCAGCCCTTGCCCCAATCGTTGTCTATCCCTTGTATCAATACGCTGCGGTTACGCGTGATGGCTTCGCTGCGGGCAATGCGCAACCCGCTGATCAGCAACTGCGCGGTGTCCTCGCGTTCGATGGATTCGATCAGCTCTTTGTAGCTCGCGCCGGCCCACGGCAGAACAATTGCGGCGATTGCCAGTCCCATGAGCAGTTCGATCAGGCTGAAGCCCTGTTGATACATGATGTCTCCTCCCTGGAGAGTGTGAAGCGGATCTAAGACTTATGAATTACTGTGGCGAGGGGATTTATCCCCGCTGGGCTGCGTAGCAGCCCCAAATCAGCCTCCGCGGGGATGTCAGGTTGGATAGTAATCGGTTTCATTGGGGCTGCTTCGCAGCCCAACGGGGATAAATCCCCTCGCCACAGACTGCAGCACTGCACACAAGGCGGTGGTTTGTTCTAGCGTGTAGAGGCAGGTATAGCCGACGGCAACGGAGGGCATCGATGGATCTTCGTACAAAAGGTTTCACGCTGATCGAGGTGCTGGTGGCCCTTGGCGTGCTGCTGATCCTGATCACCATGGCGGTACCGTCATTCACGAGCTCGCTGCAGAGCACCAAGGCCGATACCGAGATCGGCGACTTGCGCCGGGCGCTGAACTTTGCCCGGATGGAGGCGATCGACCGTGGTATCACCACGCGAATTCGCCCCACGACCCAAGGCGGTGCCTGGAGCGGCGAACTCACGGTGTATGACAGTACTGGCTCGTCGCCCATTATATTGCGGGTTGTTCCAGCGATGGGCAGTGGCGTGACTCTGACGCTACCCTCAGACGTGACCAGCATCGATTTCAACAACCTTGGCGGGTTATCGGCACCGGCCACGCCAGTGAGCTTCAATTACGTAAGAGGAGCGCAGAGCAGGACGCTGGGTGTTTGCCTCAATGGACGAATCGTATTGGGTGGAAATTGCGGATGAAGGGTTGCAGTAAAAGGGCGCAGGCCGGCATGACGTTGATCGAAGTGCTGGTGGCGGTGCTGATTCTCGGCGTCGGTTTGCTGGGGGCGGCGATGATCCAGCTCAATGCGCTCAAGTACACCGACAGTTCGCGCATGACCAGCCAGGCCAGCTTCATTGCCTATGACCTGCTGGACCGCATTCGCGCCAACTCCGGCGCTGACTACACCATCACACCGCCCAGCTCGCCGAACCTCAACGTGGCCCGGGACCAGGACCTCTACGATTTCAAGACCAACATCATCGCCTTCGGCGGCGCCACGGCCACGGGCACCATTGCCCTGAACCAGCGCGTCTACACCATCACCATTTCCTGGGACGACGCCCGGGCCGCCAACACCACCAACGCCGCCGAGGCGCGGCGCAGCTTCGTGCTGACCAGCCGTGTCGCCGTCGACCCGGTGGGGACGCCGCCATGAACCGGCACAGTCGCGGTTTTGGCTTGATCGAGTTGATGATCGCGCTGGTGCTCAGCCTGATCGTCATCCTGGGTGTCGTGCAGATTTTCATTGCCGCCAAAAACACCTACGTCAGTCAGAATGCCGCCGCGGTGATTCAGGAGGACGCGCGGTTTGCCTTGAGCAAAATGGTCCAGGAAATTCGCATGGTGGGCATGTTCGGTTGCGTGGCGACCATCATCGATGCCTCAACGGATAACAGTTTCGCTGCCAGCCAGACCACTCCAATCCGTTGGGATAACGCCAACCGGAGATTGACCCTGGTCACCGCGGACATTGGGAGTGGCGGTAGCCTGCCGACCTGGACCGTCGTCTCCGATTGCCGTACCTCGGCGACGGCTTATTCGAACGCACGGGTGCCAGCGGCGGGGCAATTGGCCTTCCCGATCCGTCGACTGGTCTACAGCTTCAACAACGACCAATTGCTGTTGGGCAGCGGCACCGGCAATCCGCCGACCCTGTCGGTGCTGGTGGACAACGTGCGGGCGTTCGACGTGACGTTCGGCATGGCCGCCAGCGCCACGGACATCGCAGCCTCGAGCTACACCGGCAACCCGGCTGACCCGGCACTGATCCGCAGCGTGCGCCTGAGCCTGACGCTCTTTGATCCAAGGAACACGGTGCGCGAGCAGACTTTCAATGTGGTTGCCGCCTTGCGCAACCGGCTGCTATGAGGGGGCGATCGATGAGTTCGATGGATCTCAAGCAGCGCCAGCGTGGCATGGCACTGCTGGTCAGCCTGGTTTTCCTGTTGCTGCTGACGCTGATCGGCCTGTCGTCGATGCAGAGCGCCACGCTTCAGGAAAAAATGACCAGCAGCGTCATGCAACGCAACCAGTCCTTCCAGATTGCCGAGGCGGCGTTGAGGATCGGTGAGAGTGCGGTGCAGGTCGAGACATACTCGCTGGCGGTCTGTACCACTACGACCCAATGTGCACCACCGGCCGATTCGGCAACCGTCACGACAGCCGGGCGCAATTCGTCGTCGGGGGTGCTCTGGGTTGCCGCCGCTGGTGGGTTTTATGGTGTGCAGAACATCGGTATTACGCAGGATGCCGTCAATCTCGACCTAAGCGGTCAATCCGTGACGCTGTACAGGATCACGGCGGTGGCTGTGGTGGGGAATAACCAGCGCAGCGTGGTGGAGAGCATCTATGCGAAATACTGAGGTGCGCCGTGGCTGGATTGTGATGTTATGGGGGGGCTTGCTCAGCCTTTACCTGATGGCCCCGGCCTATGCCTTCACGCCTTCGGACTCGCCGCTGCTAAGTGCCGGTGCCGTTACGCCTAACGTGATGCTGCTGATCGATGATTCGGGGAGCATGAACAACATCATCTGGGCGGCGGGGTTTGATCCGGCGGCGGCGCAAACGCGCACTTATGTATGCGGCGCCAATAACAACTGCAACGACAGGGATACTGAGTTGGATCAGACCGACTCGAATATCCTGTTATTGGGCCTGTTCCGTGGCGGCTGCTCGTCGGGCTGGTACGGTTTTTATCGACCCAGCCTTGGCCGGATCTGTCTGCGGCTGCCGGACCCAGTCGGGAGCGGCAATACCCGTTATACCGGTAAGTACCTGGCGTATCTGGTAACCCTGGCCAACGGTTCGAACCGGGATTTTACCACCGGCACGATTCCTACGGATTACCGAATCAACGTTGCACGGGATGTCTCCAACGACCTGGTTGCCAACAACCGTGCACTGCGCATCGGTCTCGCCACCTTCAACCCACCCAGCTTCAGCAACTCCGGCCCTGGGGGCTACATTGCCCGCGCCATCAGCGACCTGTCTCCCGTCAGCGGCAGCGTGACCCAGGCCCAGGCCAACAGCAACTACAGTGCCCTGATCAACGCGATCAACGGCTTGGGTGCCGTCGCGAATACGCCGCTTGCCGAGAGCTATTACGAAGTCACCCGCTACTTCAGGGGCATGGCGCCGTACTACAACGGTACACCGAGCACTTACACCAGCCCGATCCAGTATCGTTGCCAGAAAAATTTCGGCGTGGTGATCACCGACGGTTTCCCTACCTATGACCGCACGTTCCCCACCAACGACCCGCAGGGCTTGGCTCGGCTGCCGAACTGGGATAACGGCGTCAGCGGCAGCAACAGCGATGGCACCAATCTCAATGGTGACGACGAGGGCGACACGCTTTACCTGGACGACATCGCCAAGTTCGCCTTTGACATCGACATGCGCACCACTGGCAACGACGTCACCGGCAAGAGCTGGAACGCCACGGATTTCCCCCGGCAATACCTCAATACCTACACCGTGGGTTTTGCCGTCACCAACCAGATGTTGTCCGACGCTGCCCGCTACGGCGCAGGCAAGTATTATCCGGCGAGCGACAGCGCAGGCCTGAACGATGCCCTGTCATCTGCCTTGAGCGACATCACCTCCAAGGCCGGCTCCGGGGGCGGTGGCACCACCAACGCCGCCACGGTGTCCAGCACCTCCAGTTACTACCAGACCACCTATGACCCCAAGGACTGGCGCGGCACCATCCGTGCGTTCGGCTTCACCGCGGCTGGCACGGTCAACAGGGCGGCGGTGCAGTGGACCACCGACACGGCCATCGTGCCCGGCGCCACGGCACCGATCTATCAGTCCTGGAACACCGCGACCAATGTGCCGGTGACCTTGGCCTATGGCAATTTTTCGCCGGCCCAGCAAACCAGCCTCAGCCAGAACCTGCCCACGGGGATCACCGGCAATGACCTGGTGGAGTGGAGCAAGGGCGTCAACAAAACCGGCCTGAAGATACGCAGTGTGTTGCTGGGGGACATCATCAATTCGCCGCTGGTGCTGGCGTCGCCCAATGAGCAGACCGCTGCGGATTTGCTCAATGACACGAGCTACAGCACGTACCTGGCGACCAAGGCGGCGAACATGAATACCAGCCTGGTGGTGAACGCCAACGACGGTTTCTTCAGCGTCATCAACGGTGCAAACGGTACGCGGCGTTATGCCTATATGCCGTCGAGCGTGCTGCCCTCGTTGCAGGACATTGCCGACACCAACTACGTCAACGGTGTGAGCCACAAGTTTTTGGTGGATGGACAGGTCGGCGTATTCGATACGCAATCGGGGAGTGTCTGGAAGACAGTGGCCCTGGGCGGCACGGGTGCCGGGGGCAAGACGTTCTATGCGGTTCAGCTGTTCGATGCGACGGCGGGCAATGTGTTGCGAGCGTTGTGGGAAATCAGCGCGCCGACTGTTGCCAACACCGCCAACGCCTTCAATGACCTGGGCTACGCCTACGCCCGTCCCGAAGTCGCGCGCCTGGCGGATGGGCGCTGGGCGGCATTCATCTCCAACGGCTACGGCAGCAACAGCGGTGTCGCGGCGTTGTACGTGGTGGATATCCGCGACGGCTCGTTGATCAGGAAAATCGTTGTTAACAGCAACGAGACCGATAATGGCCTGTCGTCGGTCAAGTTGCGGGTCAACTCCCAGAATGTGGTGCAGGCGGCATACGGTGGCGACTTGAAAGGGCGGATGTGGAAGTTTGACCTCAGCGGTACTTCTCCAACCGCCTGGGGCGTGGCGTTTTCCGGTCAGCCATTGTTTACCGCGCCCGGTGGCGCGACTCAGCCGATCACCGTTCAACCGCTGCTGGCAAACAACCCCCAGGGCGGCACCCAAGTCTTTTTCGGCACCGGCAAATTCAACGAGGCAGCGGATAAACTCAACAAGGATCTGCAGGGGTTCTACTCAATCTGGGATGCTACTGGCGGTGCCGGGCAAATCACCGTGTCGAGCCTGCAGGCCCAGTCGATCACGGGGGTGTTTTCAGGCAACACAGGGCAGTTTGTGACCACCAGCCAGACCGACGTGGCTTATCCGACGAAAAAGGGTTGGTACCTGCCGTTGGTATACAACAATGTGCTGACCGGGGAGCGGGTGATCAACCCGGCCAATCTGGTGAGCGGGCGCGTGGTCTTTACCACGGCCGCCGTGGACACCACCGACCCGTGCGCCAGCTTCGGTACCGGCAAACTGATCGAGCTGGATGCGTTCAACGGTAAGATGCTCAACTATGCGGTGCTCGATACCAACGGTGACGGCACGCTCAACAGCTCCGACACGATTTCCAGCGGGGTGGTCTTCACGGGCGGTATCCCGACCCTGAGCGCTGTGGTCAGCGCCAACGGGGCCACCAACATGATCGTGAACGACTCCGGTGGCGGTATCACCGACCTGCTGGAAAAATCCGCCGGCGTTACTAGCCGCCGCATCATGTGGCGGCAAATACAATGAAGAGGCAAGGCATGCGCAGATCCAACCGGGGTTTCACCTTGATCGAAATCATGATCGTGATTGCGATCATCGGTATCGTGATTACCATCGGCTATCCGAGCCTGACCGAATACATGAAGAAGGGCCGACGGGCTGAAATTGCCGGGCTGTTATCGGAGCAGGCGCAGATTCTCGAGCGCTATTACTCGAAGAATAACGTCTACACCAATGCGACCGGCCTGAGCGGCGGTAACGATTTCTACACCATTACCCCGACGCTGGCGGACCAGAGCTTCACCCTGATCGCCGTGCGCAAGAGCGGTTCGTCCATGGCGACGGACAAGTGCGGTGATTTCAGGATCAACAACACGGGCACGCGAGACGTGGTCAACCAGGCTGCCGGGCTGACCGCCAAGGATTGCTGGGGCCGCTGAGTTTCTTTTTTTGGGGTGCAGCCTTGTGCCCTCTGTCTTATGAGTCGAATCAGAACATGACCAGGCAACAGCAAGTGGTGATTGTCGGCGGCGGAGTCATTGGCCTGCTGACGGCGTTCAATCTGGCGTCAGAAGGGCAGCGTGTGGTGCTGCTGGACCGTTCCAGTGTCGGTCAGGAATCGTCCTGGGCCGGCGGCGGTATCGTGTCGCCGTTGTACCCCTGGCGCTACAGCCCGGCGGTCACGGCGCTGGCCCATTGGTCGCAGGATTTTTATCCACAGCTGGGCGAGCGCTTGTTCGCCACTACCGGGATCGATCCGCAAGTGCATGTCACCGGTCTGTATTGGCTGGACCTGGACGATCAGGACGAAGCGCTGGCCTGGGCCGAGCGTGAAGGGCGCCCGATGCGGGCTGTGGATATCTCGGCTGTCCACGACGCCGTGCCGGTGCTGGGCGCGGGTTTTTCCCGGGCGATCTACATGGCCGACGTGGCCAACGTGCGCAATCCGCGGTTGGTGAAGTCCCTCAAGGCTGCCTTGCTGGCGATGCCGAACGTCACGATTCATGAGCAGTGCGAAGTCGGCGGGTTCATTCGCGACGGAGGGCGTGTGGTGGGTGTGCACAGTTCTGCCGGAGAAATTCGTGGCGATGAGGTGGTGCTGGCCGCCGGTGCCTGGAGTGGCGAGTTGCTCAAGACCTTGGGCTTGAAGTTGCCGGTTGAGCCGGTCAAGGGCCAGATGATTCTGTACAAGTGCGCGTCGGATTTTCTGTCGAGCATGGTCCTGGCCAAGGGGCGTTATGCGATTCCGCGTCGTGATGGGCATATTCTGGTTGGCAGTACGCTGGAGCGTGAAGGCTTTGACAAGACCCCGACGGATACGGCGCTGGAGAGCCTGAAGGCTTCGGCACAGCAGTTGATTCCAGCGTTGGGCGGTGCCGAGGTGGTCGGGCATTGGGCTGGGTTGCGGCCTGGGTCGCCTGAAGGCATTCCTTATATCGGCGAGGTGCCGGGGGTTGCGGGGCTGTGGTTGAATTGCGGGCATTATCGCAATGGGCTGGTGTTGGCGCCGGCGTCGTGTCAGTTGTTTACGGATTTGATGTTGGGGCGTGAGCCGGTGATTGATCCTGCGCCGTATGCGCCGGCGGGGCGGTTGTAAGGTTCGGTTTTTCCTGTGGGAGCGAGTTTGCTTGCGATGGCGGTGTGTTGATCGAGTACATATCCCTTGCTGCGGTAACGGCTGCCTAGGGTTCCGCCCTTACGGCGGCTCACTTTTGGAAGAGCGCCAAAAGTAAGCAAAAGCGCTTTGCCCCACCACTCGGTGCCTCGCCTAGGCTCGGCATGCCCTCACTCCGGCATTGCTCCGTGGGCCGCCGCGAAGGGCCATCCATGGCCCAGCGCGGCTACCTCGGCATCCATGCCGAGGTGCCCACTCCACAACGCCTGCGTTCGGCCAGCGTGGTTAACGGGGCGCCCCAGATCAAGATCAAAAGCGAGGCGGCCTAGTAGCCGACCTGGCTCTCTTGGTCGTACACCTGTCAGATCTGTGGGAGCAAAGCTTGCTCGCGAGGCGGCCTGACAGCCGACCTGGTTCTCCCAGGTGAACCCAATCCAACTGTGGGAGCGGGCTTGCTCGCGAAGGCGGCGGCACATCCAACGCTGATGCAAGCTGACCCACTGCTATCGTGAGCAAGCTCGCTCCCACATTGGATCTTCATTCAGTAGACACAAAATTTCATGTGCGCCCGGACCTCCTGTGGGAGATTCTATGGTACGGGGCTACCCCTTAAATGCCTTTCGGTAAGTATTCGCTCTGGTTCTTCAGCAGGGCGAATACCACTCGGGCAAGCTTGCGGGCCAGTGCCACTAATGCTTCGGTTGT
>NZ_MUOA01000026.1:0-49673 GCF_002001065.1 Pseudomonas sp. A25(2017)
GCATCAATATCGCCAACGCCGCTCATCTGGAGGTTGCCATTGCGCCCTACCCGGGCATGGACGCGGGTGACCTGATCGAACTGTTCTGGGACAACTGCTACGTCGGCTCGCGCTTGCTGTCGCAGGCCGATGTGCAAGACAGCGTCACCCTGCGGGTCCCGGAGAGTTTCATCGTCGATGGAACCGCGCGCATCCACTATCGGGTGATGCAGGTCGGGCGTGGGCCGGCGCTATCCGCCAAGCAACAGGTGCAGGTGAAGCTCGATTGCCCCGGTGGGCAACCGTCGGCCCTGAGCGGCGATGAAAACCAGGGCCTGGCGCCAGTGCGCATTCCCGGCACTATCCGACGCCAAGGGGTGAACCCCAACCAGATCAAGCGCGGCGTACCGCTGACCATCGAACCCTACCTGAACATGGCCGCCGGCGATGCCGTGACCCTGCGCTGGGGTGATGTGCGCATGGACTTGCCAGCGGTCACCGCCAGCGAGGTCGGCCAGCCGATCAATATCTGGGTCCCGCCGCAGATCATCCTGGAGGCAGGAGAAGACCTGCGCCTGGAAGTGACCTACTGCATCCTCGACCGTGTGGGCAACAACTCCCACTGGGCACCGCCACGGACGTTGAAGATCGGTTGCGCCAATCCGTACCTGAACACTGCACCGAAACAGCCGCTCATGGCCGCCGAAACGCGCCGCCGAATGTGAACACCCTGAAAAAGCTTTTGTGGCGAGGGAGCTTGCTCCCGCTTGGGCTGTGGGAGCAAAGCTTGCTCGCGAAACAGGCGCCTCGATTCTGCAAGACCGCATCGCGTCCATCGCGGGCAAGCCTTGCTCCCACATAGCGGGAGCAAGCTCCCTCGCCACGAAAAGCTGATTCGCTCCTAAGCGAGCATACGGCCCTCAATTTAAAACCAACCTATCTATATTCCTAAAAGTTAGTTCAAAAATAATTTATACGCGCTTAGGGTATATGCACCGGACCACCGGACATTCTTGATTTTCGCTCGCCGCATTCATCGCGGCGTTTCTTGAGATGTGAGGTGGGTATGGAACGAAACACAATCACCCCAGTGCAATACGCCCAGGCACTGCCTGCAGCCACGGAGTGGCTGTAATGTCGGATTTGGCGCAAGCAAAAGTCCAGAGCGACCTGGATATCGCACCGCTGTTGTTGCCCGCACAGGTGTTGCGCAACGATGCCGAGGTCATCAAAGCCGCCCACGAACTGGCGCAGGTCGCCCGTCAGCAGGCCGCGCGTCGTGACCAGCAACGCAAACTGCCCTGGGCAGAAATCGAGCAATTCACCCGCAGCGGACTGGGCAGCATCGCCATTCCCCGGGCATACGGCGGCCCACAGGTTTCGTTCGTCACCCTGGCCGACGTGTTCGCGATCATTTCCGCCGCTGACCCGGCCCTCGGGCAGATCCCGCAGAACCAGTTCGGCGTGCTCCAGTTGATACTCGGCACCGGCACCGAACGGCAGAAAAAAATCCTCTTGCAGAGCGTGCTCGAAGGCTGGCGCATCGGCAATGCCGGGCCGGAACGCGGTACTCGCAATACCCTTGAGCTCAAGGCGCGGATCACCGCTGACGGTGACGGGTTTGTCATCAATGGTCAGAAGTTCTATTCCACCGGCGCGCTGTTTGCCCATTGGGTCGCGGTCAAGGCGCTGAATGACGAAGGCCGCCAGGTGCTGGCCTTCGTGCGGCGCGGCACCCCGGGCCTGCGGATCGTCGACGACTGGTCGGGGTTCGGCCAGCGCACCACCGCCAGCGGCACCGTGCTGCTGAACAATGTGCGGGTGGATGCCGACTTGGTGCTGGATAACTGGCGCATCAACGAAACGCCCGGTGTGCAAGGCGCGATTTCCCAACTGATCCAGGCCGCCATCGATGCGGGGATCGCCCGTGGCGCCATCGACGATGCCATCGCCTTCGTTCGCGAACGGGCCCGCCCCTGGATCGATGCCAAGGTCGACCGAGCCAGTGACGACCTCTACGTGATCGCCGACATTGGCAAACTGAAAATCGAACTGCACGCCGCCGAAGCTTTGCTGCGCAAGGCCGGACAGGTGCTGGACCAGGTCAGTGCCGCCCCCATCACGGCGCAATCGTCCGCCCGCGCCTCGATTGCCGTGGCCGAGGCCAAGGTGCTCACCACCGAGATCGCCCTGCAAGCCAGCGAAAAACTCTTCGAGCTGGCCGGCAGCCGCGCCACCCTCGCCGAATTCAACCTCGATCGCCATTGGCGCAACGCACGGGTCCACACCCTGCACGACCCGGTGCGCTGGAAGTATCACGCGGTAGGCGCCTACCACCTGAACGGCACCTTGCCGGCCCGCCATTCCTGGATCTGACGACCCGACCTCTGGAGCAGTACATGACGTTTTCTCAACACGTCGCGGTGATCACCAGCGATGAACAAGCCCTGATCGTGGCCAGCGACCTGGCCGATGACTTCAAGCGCGACAGCGCCCTGCGCGACCGCGAGCGCCGCTTGCCGTACCCGGAACTGGAGGCCTTCTCCCGCTCGGGCCTGTGGGGTATCAGCGTGCCCAAGGCCTATGGCGGCGCCGGTGTTTCCAACGTCACCCTGGCCAAAGTCATTGCGCTGATTTCTCAGGCCGACGGCTCGCTGGGACAGATTCCGCAAAATCATTTCTACGCCCTGGAAGTGCTGCGGGTAAACGGCAGCGAAGCGCAAAGACAACGCCTGTACGCCGAAGTGCTCGCCGGCCAGCGCTTTGGTAACGCCCTGGCCGAACTTGGCACCAAGACTGCCCATGACCGCATCACCCAACTGCGCCGCGACGGCGAGGGCTATCGCATCAACGGCCGCAAGTTCTACGCCACGGGCGCGATCTACGCCCAGCGCATCCCCACCTCGGTGGTGGACGAAAACGGTGTGCAACAACTGGCGTTCGTCCCTCGCAACAGCCAAGGCCTGACGGTGATCGACGATTGGAGCGGTTTCGGCCAGCGCACCACGGGCAGTGGTTCGGTGGTGTTCGAAGACGTTTATGTCGCCGCCACCGACATCGTGCCCTTCCAGAGCGCCTTCGAACGCCCGACGCCGGTGGGGCCGCTGGCGCAGATTCTTCACGCCGCCATCGACACCGGCATCGCCCGCGCCGCCTACGAAGACGCCCTGCATTTTGTCCGCAATAAAACCCGTCCCTGGATCGACGCCACCAGCGACGTTGCCACCGAAGACCCGCACACCCTCAAGAGTTTCGGCCAACTGAGCATCCGCCTGCACGCCGCCGAAGCCCTGTTGGAACGTGCCGGTGAGTTTCTCGACCGGGCCCAGGCCGACACCCGGGCCGACACAGTCGCCGCCGCCTCGATTGCCGTGGCCGAAGCCCGTGCCATCAGCACCGAAATTTCCCTGGCCGCCAGCAGCACGCTGTTCGAATTGGCCGGCAGCCAGGCGACCCTGGCCGAACATGGCCTAGACCGCCACTGGCGCAACGCCCGGGTGCACACCCTGCATGACCCGGTGCGCTGGAAATACCACGCGGTGGGCAACTTCTACCTCAACGATGAAAAACCGCCGCTGCGGGGGACCATCTGATGGCGGCCGGCAAGAAAAAGATCCTGCTCAACGCGTTCAACATGAACTGCATCGGGCACATCAATCACGGCCTGTGGACCCACCCCCAGGACACGTCGACCCAGTTCAACACGATCGAATACTGGACCGCCCTGGCGCAATTGCTCGAGCGCGGATTGTTCGACGGGTTGTTCATCGCCGACATCGTCGGCGTCTACGACGTCTATCAACAATCAGTAGACGTCACGCTCAAGGAGTCGATCCAGCTGCCGGTCAATGACCCGTTGCTGCTGGTGTCCGCGATGGCCGCCGTGACGAAAAACCTCGGCTTCGGCCTCACCGCCAACCTGACCTACGAACCGCCCTACCTGTTCGCCCGACGCATGAGCACCCTCGACCACCTGAGTCGTGGTCGGGTCGGCTGGAACATCGTCACCGGCTACCTGGACAGCGCCGCCAAGGCCATGGGCCTGACCGCGCAGGTCGAGCATGACCGCCGCTACGACCAGGCCGACGAATACCTGCAAGTGCTCTACAAACTGTGGGAAGGCAGTTGGGAAAACGACGCGGTGCTCAACGACCGCGAGCAGCGGATCTATGCCCGGCCAGAGAAAGTGCACAAGGTCCGGCACCAGGGCGAGTTCTACCAGGTCGAGGGTTATCACCTGTGCGAACCCTCACCCCAGCGCACGCCAGTGCTGTTCCAGGCCGGCAGTTCCGAGCGCGGCCTGCTGTTCGCCGGGCGGCATGCCGAGTGCGTGTTCATCAGCGGCCAGAACAAACCGGCGACCAAGGCCCAGGTGGACAAGGTCCGCGCCAGCGCCGTCGAAGCCGGGCGCAACCCTGGGGACATCAAGGTGTTCATGGGCCTGAACGTGATCGTCGGCGAGACCGAAGCGGCCGCCTGGGCCAAGCATGCCGAGTACCTGAGCTATGCCAGCGCCGAGGCCGGCGTGGCGCATTTTTCCGCGTCGACGGGCATCGATTTTTCCCAGTACGAACTGGACGAACCGATCCAGTACGTGAAGAGCAACGCCATCCAGTCCGCCACCAAGACCTTGCAGAACAACGACTGGACCCGGCGCAAATTGCTCGAGCAACACGCCCTGGGCGGTCGCTACATCACGGTGGTCGGCTCGCCCGAACAGGTGGCTGACGAGCTGGAGTCCTGGATCGCCGAAACCGGCCTCGATGGCTTCAACCTGACCCGCATCGTCACGCCGCAAAGCTATGTGGACTTCATCGACCTGGTGATCCCCGAGTTGCAGCGACGCGGCTCGTACAAGACCGAATACGACAACGGCACCCTGCGCGAAAAGCTGTTTCACGCAGAGGCCCATTTGCCTGGACAACACACCGGTTCAACCCACCGGCACTGACCCTGGGGCTACCGACACTGACCCTGTGGGAACAAGGCACTGTGGGAGCAAAGCTTGCTCGCGATGCAGACACCTCGTTTTCTGGAGACCGCATCAATTTCATCGCGGGCAAGCCTTACTCCCACATAGCTCTGTTCGCCAAAAAATATGCACCTCTCCCTAAATGACTGGAATAACTGACATGACCAAACACTTCCTCACCCTGCCAGTCAAAGCATTGGCCCTGGCCCTCGGCCTGTTCAGCTCCGCGCTGTTTGCCGCCGACGCACCGCTGAAAATCGGCACCACCGCCGCGTTCGCCATTCCTCTGGAGGCCGCCGTGGAAGAAGCCAGCAAGCAAGGCCTGAAGGTCGAGCTGGTGGAGTTCAGCGACTGGATCGCGCCCAACGTCAGCCTGGCCTCCGGCGATATCGACGTGAATTACTTCCAGCACATCCCGTTCCTGGAAAATGCCAAGGCCGCCGCCGGGTTCGATCTGGTGCCCTTTGCGCCGGGGATCATCAACAACGTCGGCCTCTATTCGAAAAAATACAAAAGCTTCGACGAACTGCCAGAAGGCGCCAGCGTCGCCATTGCCAACGACCCGATCAACAGCGGTCGCGGCCTGCAACTGTTGGCCAAGGCCGGGCTGATCAGCCTCAAGCCAGGCGTCGGCTACAAGGCCACTGAAGACGACATCGTCGCCAACCCGAAGAAACTCAAGATCCTGCAGGTCGAAGCCGTGCAGTTGGTGCGTGCTTATGAAGACGCCGACCTGGTGCAGGGTTATCCCGCCTACATCCGCCTGGCCAAGACCTTCGATGCCAGCTCTGCCTTGCTGTTCGACGGCCTCGATCACAAGGAATACGTGATTCAGTTCGTGATCCAGCCCAAGAGCAAGAACGATCCACGGCTGATCAAGTTCGTCGACATCTACCAACACTCGCCAGCCGTGCGCGCCGCCCTGGACAAGGCCCACGGCAAGCTCTACCAAGCCGGCTGGGAAAGCTGACATGAACGCCGTCAACGCTCGACTTCGACAAGAAGCCCCCACGCCCCAGAGCGCCGAGCAGACCGAACTGCATCCGGAGCTCAACCGTGCCCATGTGCGCTTCATCGGCCTGGGCAAGACCTACAACGGCGCCCAGGGTCCGGTGGCCGCGCTGCAAGGCATCGACCTGGCAATCCAGCGCGGCGAGGTGTTCGGCATCATTGGCCGCAGCGGCGCCGGCAAGTCGTCGCTGATCCGCACCATCAACCGCCTCGAACAACCCACCAGTGGCCGGGTGCTGATCGATCAGACAGACATCGGCGAGTTCGATGAAGACCGCCTGGTGGAACTGCGCCGGCGCATCGGCATGATTTTCCAGCACTTCAACTTGATGTCGGCCAAGACCGTGTGGCAGAACGTTGAGCTGCCGCTGAAAGTCGCCGGCGTGCCCAAGGAACAGCGCCAGCGCAAAGTTCGCGAGCTGCTGGAACTGGTCGGCCTGCAAGGCAAGCACAAGGCCTATCCGGCGCAACTTTCGGGCGGGCAGAAACAGCGGGTGGGGATTGCCCGGGCGCTGGTGCATGACCCGCAGATTTTGTTGTGCGATGAAGCCACTTCGGCCCTGGACCCGGAAACCACCCAATCGATCCTCGGTTTGCTGCGTGAGATCAATCAGCGACTGGGCCTGACCATCGTGTTGATCACCCATGAAATGGCGGTGATTCGCGAAGTCTGCGACCGGGTGGTGGTGCTCGAACAGGGGCGGATCGTCGAACAGGGGCCGGTCTGGGAAGTGTTCGGCAACCCGCAACACGAGGTCAGTCGAACGCTGTTGGCACCGTTGCAACACGCGATACCGGAAGAACTGCAAAACCGCTTGCAGGTGCAGCCGGCATCGGCGGATGCCGCCACTGTGCTACGCCTGCAATTCACCGGCATCGATCGTGAAGAGCCGGATCTCGCCGCTTTGTTCAGCGCCCTCGGTGGACGGGTGCGGCTGCTGCACGGCGGCATCGAGCGAATTCAGGGCCACGGGCTGGGGCAATTGCTGCTGGCCGTGAGCGGTTCGTCGTGGGGCGCCGAGGAGCTGCGGCAACGGGCGGGCAATTGGGCGCAACGTGTGGAGGTGCTGGGTTATGTGGTTTGATCGGTTGTTGCAGGGTTTCATCGACACGTTCCTGATGGTCGGCGTGTCCTCGTTGATCGCGTTGCTGGCGGGCATCCCGCTGGCGGTGATCCTGGTGACCAGCGGCAAGGGCGGGATCTATGAAGCGCCGGTCTTGAACCGGGCCCTGGGGGCCTTCGTGAACCTGTTCCGCTCGATACCGTTCCTGATTCTGATGGTGGCGTTGATCCCGTTCACCCGGCTCATTGTCGGCACCACCTACGGTGTCTGGGCTGCGGTGGTTCCATTGACCATCGCCGCCACGCCGTTCTTTGCCCGCATCGCCGAAGTCAGCCTGCGGGAGGTCGACCATGGCCTGATCGAAGCGGCCCAGGCCATGGGTTGCCGGCGCTGGCACATTGTCTGGCATGTGCTGCTGCCCGAAGCCCTGCCAGGCATCGTCGGCGGTTTTACCATCACCTTGGTGACCATGATCAACTCTTCGGCCATGGCCGGCGCGATCGGCGCCGGCGGCCTGGGCGACATCGCCTACCGGTACGGCTACCAGCGATTCGACAGCCAGATCATGCTCACGGTGATCGTGCTGCTGGTGGCGTTGGTGGCAGTGATCCAGTTGGGCGGCGACCGCTTGTCACGCGGCTTGAATAAGCGCTGACCGGGGAGAGCAGTTGATCTGTGGGAGAAGTTGATCTGTGGGAGAAGTTGATCTGTGGGAGAAGTTGATCTGTGGGAGAAGTTGATCTGTGGGAGCAAAGCTTGCTCGCGATAGCAGTATTCCATCCAACATGGATGCCAGCTGGACGACCGCAATCGCGAGCAAGCTTTGCTCCCACAGGCAGATCAGCGGGCTTGCGGTATAGTCGGCTGACACTCCCCACCCAAGCCCGCGACCATGAAACACACCACCGAAGACCTGCACGCCATCACCGCCACGACCCTGGGCCATTACAACACCGTGGCAGAAAGCTTTCGCGAAGGCACCCGCGATCACGATGTCAGCCAGAACATCGACGCCTTGCTGCGCCATATCCAGGGCCAGGCGCCGCTGCACATCCTGGATTTGGGCTGCGGCCCGGGGCGCGACTTGCGCACATTCACGGCCATGGGCCATGTGGCGGTCGGCCTCGACGGTTCAGAAGCGTTTGCCCGGATGGCGCGCCAGGACAGCGGCTGCGAGGTGTGGCAACAGGACTTCCTGGAACTCGACCTGCCGGCCGAGCGTTTTGACGGGATTTTCGCCAACGCGGTGCTGTTTCATGTGCCCGTCCAGGAACTGCCTCGGGTGCTCAAGCAACTGCACGCCACCCTCAAGCCCGGCGGCGTGCTGTTCAGCTCAAACCCACGGGGCGAAAACCAGGAGGGCTGGAACGGCCAGCGCTTCGGCGCTTACCACGACCTCGCGGCGTGGCGCACGCTGCTTGGCCACGCAGGCTTCGTGGAACTGGAACATTACTACCGACCGGCTGGGCTGCCGCGGGAACAACAGCCTTGGTTGGCGAGTGTCTGGCGTAAGGTTTGAAGACCAATCCCTCGTAGGAGCTGGCGAAGCCTGCGATCTTTTGATCTTTCGATCTTTCGCTTGAGATTCAAGCGTTCTTGGAAAGATCGCAGCCTCGTTACACTCGTCAGCTCCTACCGACCCAACCACTTCTGCGACAACTGCTCCAACCGTCCGTCATCCTTGATGCGCGTCAGGGCATTGTCCAGGCTGGCCTTGAACGCCGGGTTGCCCTTCTGGAACGGAATCACCAGGCTCGGCGCCGGCTCGCTCTTTTTTTCTGGCTGGAACGACTGCGCCATGACCAACGGACGTGGCGTCTCATCCTTGCTCGCCAGCAGTTGTGCATCCGGTTGGCTGTAAGCCGCACTGAGGTCGAAACGTTCCGCCAGTTCCGGGGTCATTGCTATGTGGTTGATGGCAACGTCGTACTTGCCGCTCTCCACGCCGGTCAGCAGATCCCCGGCATCGGTGACCACGAAGTCGGGGCGTACATCGAGCTCACCGGCAAGCATTTCGCCCAGTTCCACTTCGAAACCAGTGAGTTTGCCGTCTTCCTTGAAGTTGAAGGGCGCGGTGTTGGCCTCGAGGGCAATGCGCAGTTCACCACGGTCATTGATGTCATCGATCAGTTCGGCATGAGCCAGGGGACTCAAAAGGGGTAGCAGGCAAATCAGGCCAGGCAGAAAGCGCATGGTCACTCCTTTGTATTTATACAAGCGACGCTCGTTTCAGGCTCGCTTTGCTATGGTTGTTGCAGGCTTCGACAACGATTGGTCATGAAGTTGTCATGGCCAGGCGGATTTCATGGAAAAACTGGAGAAAAAAATGAAAAGCTTTATGTCTCGTGCCACGTTGGCCGGCCTGTTATTGGGCGCCTCAATGCTGGCAACCGCCGCGACCCCGGCGCCCAAAGGTGCAGAAGTGTTCATCGTTTCCCCGGCAGACGGCGCCACCGTCGCCCAGGAATTCACAGTCAAGTTCGGCGTCAAGGATATCGCCTTGGCCCCGGCCGGCGACGTGACCAAAAATACTGGCCATCACCATTTGCTGATCGATGTCGACAAACTGCCCGCCGCCGGCGCGCCGATTCCAAACGACGCCAACCACATGCACTTCGGCAAGGCACAAACCCAGGCCGACATCAAACTGGCCCCGGGCAAGCACACCTTGCAATTGATCCTGGGTGACAGCGGCCACATGCCGTTCGATCCGTCGATCGTGTCCGAAAAAATCACGGTAGACGTGAAGTAACAGCACCGGCTGATACAACACAAACACCTGTGGGAGCAAAGCTTGCTCGCGATAGCAGTGTTCCATCAAACATGGATGCCAACTGGACGACCGCTATCGCGAGCAAGCTTTGCTCCCACAGGATTTCATGTTGCCCCCAGTGTCAGGCAATAAAAAACGGGAGCCCCTTGCGAGGCTCCCGTTTTTTATTGCAAGCCAGGCCTGCTTAGAACAACACGCGGCAACGAATGGTGCCGTTGATGTGCTGCAGCTTCTCTTGCGCCAGGTCCGAGTATTCGGCGTCGACGTCGATCACGACGTAGCCGACTTTCTCGTTGGTCTGCAGGAACTGACCGGAAATGTTGATGCCGTTTTCGGCGAAGACCTTGTTGATCTCGCTCATCACACCCGGGATGTTTTCGTGGATGTGCAGCAAGCGGTGCTTGCCAGGGTGTGCCGGCAGGGCCACTTCCGGGAAGTTCACGGACGATACCGACGTACCGTTATCGCTGTACTTGACCAGTTTTTCCGCCACTTCCAGACCGATGTTGGCCTGGGCTTCAGCGGTGGAACCGCCGATGTGCGGGGTCAGGATCACATTGTCCAGGCCACGTAGCGGGCTTTCGAAGATGTCGTCGTTGGAGCGTGGCTCCACCGGGAACACGTCGATGGCGGCGCCGATCAGGTGCTTGTCCTTGATCGCGTCGGCCAGGGCGTCGAGCTTGACCACGGTGCCGCGCGCGGCGTTGATCAGGATCCCGCCCTTCTTGATGGCGCGGATTTCCTTCTCGCCAATCATCCACTGGGTGGCAGCGGTTTCCGGCACGTGCAGGGTCACGATGTCGGACATGCCCAGCAACTCGTGCAGGTTGTTGACCTGGGTGGCGTTGCCCAGAGGCAGCTTGGTCACGGTGTCGTAGAAGAACACCTGCATGCCAAGGCCTTCAGCCAGTACCGACAACTGGGTGCCGATCGAGCCGTAGCCAACGATACCCAGCTTCTTGCCACGGATTTCGAAGGAGTTGGCCGCACTCTTGATCCAGCCGCCACGGTGGCAGGAAGCGTTCTTCTCAGGGATGCCGCGCAGCAGCAGGATCGCTTCGGCCAGCACCAGTTCGGCAACGGAACGAGTGTTGGAGTACGGCGCGTTGAACACCGCGATACCGCGCTCGCGCGCCGCGTTGAGATCAACCTGGTTGGTGCCGATGCAGAAGCAGCCGACCGCCACCAGTTTCTTGGCGTGGTCGAAGATCTCTTCGGTCAATTGAGTACGGGAGCGAATGCCGATGAAGTGAGCATCGGCGATCTTTTCCTTGAGCTGGGCTTCCGGCAGAGAACTGGTGATGTACTCGATGCTGGTGTAGCCCGCCGACTTGAGGACGTCGACAGCCGATTGGTGGACGCCTTCGAGAAGAAGGAACTTGATCTTGCTCTTATCGAGAGAAGTCTTGCTCATCTGCGTAAACCTGTGTCCCGGAGAAAAATGGCAGGGAATCGGACAGCGCATGCTGGCCCGACCGGCGTAACAGCCGTCGCCGCAGAACAGCCGTTGGGCACTACGCTGCGGGGTCGGTATGCTAGCATATGCACCCCGCTAAACACTCATTCCTGCGACGTGAAGCGTTCTCAGGATGACCATGAATTGTTCGAGAGTTCTGTCGATGACCAATCCTGCCGTGATAGATGAGCTGAAGACCCTGGTTGAGCCTGGCAAGGTCTTGACCGATGCCGACTCCCTGAACGCTTACGGCAAGGATTGGACCAAGCATTTTGCCCCTGCGCCTTCGGCCATCGTCTTTCCCAAGACCACCGAACAGGTCCAGGCCATCGTGCGCTGGGCCAACGAACACAAGGTCGCGCTGGTGCCATCGGGCGGACGTACCGGGCTTTCCGCCGCAGCAGTCGCGGCCAACGGCGAAGTGGTTGTGTCGTTCGACTACATGAACCAGGTGCTCGACGTGAACCTCACCGACCGCACCGCGGTCTGCCAGCCTGGCGTGGTCACCAAACAACTGCAGAACAAGGCCGAAGAACATGGCCTGTACTATCCGGTAGACTTCGCTTCGGCCGGTTCCAGCCAGATTGGCGGCAATATCGGCACCAATGCCGGCGGGATCAAGGTCATTCGCTACGGCATGACCCGCAACTGGGTGGCGGGCATGAAGGTTGTCACCGGCAAGGGTGACCTGCTGGAGCTGAACAAAGACCTGATCAAGAACGCCACCGGCTACGACTTGCGGCAACTGTTCATCGGCGCCGAGGGCACCCTGGGCTTCGTGGTCGAGGCCACCATGCGCCTGGACCGTGCACCGAAAAACCTCACCGCCATGGTGCTCGGCACACCGGACTTCGATTCGATCATGCCGGTGCTGCACGCCTTCCAGGGCAAGCTGGACCTGACCGCCTTCGAATTTTTCTCCGACAAGGCCCTGGCCAAGATCCTCGCTCGCGGCGATGTGCCAGCACCGTTCGAAACCGAATGCCCGTTCTATGCCCTGCTGGAATTCGAAGCCACCACCGAAGAAGTCGCCAACCACGCCCTGGAGACCTTCGAGCATTGCGTGGAACAAGGCTGGGTGCTGGACGGCGTGATGAGCCAGAGCGAAACCCAACTGCAGAACCTGTGGAAGCTGCGCGAGTACATCTCCGAGACCATCTCCCACTGGACACCGTACAAGAACGACATCTCGGTGACCGTCTCCAAGGTTCCGGGTTTCTTGCGGGAAATCGACGCGATCGTCGGCGAACACTACCCGGACTTCGAAATCGTCTGGTTCGGCCACATCGGCGACGGCAACCTGCACCTGAACATCCTCAAGCCGGAAAACCTGAGCAAGGATGAGTTCTTCGCCAAATGCGCGACCGTGAACAAATGGGTCTTTGAAACCGTCGAGAAGTACAACGGCTCGATTTCCGCCGAACATGGCGTGGGCATGACCAAGCGCGACTACCTGACCTATAGTCGTTCACCTGTGGAAATCGAGTACATGAAAGCCGTGAAGGCAGTATTCGACCCGAACGGCATCATGAACCCGGGCAAGATTTTCGCGGTTTGACGCCTAAAAACACCTGATGAATCCCAGAAGCAGGAGTCGGTAAATGAGCTATCAGCACCAGTATGTCGACGGTACACGTATTCATTTCCCGGTCGGGAAAGTGGTGTGCATTGGCCGCAACTACGCCGAACATGCAAAGGAACTGGATAACCCGGTGCCCACCGAACCCTTGCTGTTCATCAAGCCGGGCAGTTGCGTGGTGCCGCTGGAAGGCGGTTTCAGTATTCCGGCCGACCGCGGCTCGGTGCACTACGAGGCGGAAATCGCCGTGCTGATCGGCAAGCCGCTGTCCACCAAGCCCAGCGTTGAAGAAGTACTGGACGCGATCTCCGGTTTCGCCCCGGCTCTGGACCTGACACTGCGGGACAAACAGGCCGAGCTCAAGGCCAAGGGCCTGCCGTGGGAAGTGGCCAAGTCCTTCGACGGCGCGGCGGTGCTCGCACCGTTCGTGTCGAGCGGCACCTTTGCCGACCTGACCGACATCCCCGTTCGCCTGACCATCAACGGTGAAGTGCGCCAGGACGGCAACAGCAGCCTGATGCTCAACCCCATCGTGCCGATGATCCAGTACATGGCCGGCTGCTTCTCGCTGCAGGCCGGCGACGTGATCCTCACCGGCACCCCGGCAGGCGTCGGGCCGCTGAATGCAGGCGATGAACTGGTACTGGAGCTGCCGGGGGCAAGCCGCTTCGAAAGCAGCGTTCGCTAAAAACGCAATGCTTACCTCACTGTGGGAGCGAGCCTGCTCGCGATAGCGGTCTATCCGACACATTAATGTTGGCTGACACACCGCTATCGCGAGCAGGCTCGCTCCCACAGGTATATATGGCGCATATCCGATCATTTACCGTTTTTTTCACATGCCATCCGGATAATTCCAGGGAATGTGGCGTCTGAGCTAGCCATTCCCCTCGCCGAATTTTCTGGAACGCATTCCCCGATGGCCACAACCCAAGCACTGCCAGCCGCCAAACCTGCCCGTCGCCCTAGGCTCAGGTATGCCTGGTCGCTGCTGGCAGTGGCCGCTGCCTACGGCCTGGCGTTCGCGATGCACTGGGACGACCGCGGCCTGCTTTGGCTATCGGAACACCTCCAGAGCCCGACTCAACGCCAGGTGAGTGTCTGGCTGCCGGACTACCACGCCGTGATCGACGCCAAGCCGCTACCAGGCATGGAGGAGGACGAGGCGTCCGATGTGGCCTACAACCCCCAGACCAAGACCCTGTTCGCCGTCATGGGCAAGCACCCGTCCCTGGTGGAACTGAGCCTTCAAGGCGATGTGCTGCGCAAGATGCCCTTGGTGGGTTGGAGCAATCCCGAGGGCGTGGCCTATATGCCCAATGGCCTGTTAGCGATTACCGACGAACGCCGTCACACCCTCTCGATCGTCCAGGTGGACGCCAACACACGCGAGCTCAACAGCACTGACTTCCCTCACTACGACCTGGGTGCATCAGAAAACCAGAACAAAGGGTTCGAAGGAGTCACCTGGGATCCACGCAACCAGCAACTGGCGCTCGGAGAGGAACGCCCGCCGGCGCTGTTTACCTGGAAAAGCGATGGCAGCCAGCTGCTCAAGGGCGACAAGCAGATCCATGTTAGCAATGAACTGGACCTGCGCAACCTCTCGGCATTGGCGATCGACCCGCGAACCGGTCACATGCTGGTGCTTTCGGCCGACTCCCATCTGCTGCTGGAACTGGACGAAAAAGGCGAGCAGGTCAGCTTCATGACCTTGCTGGGCGGTTTCAACGGCTTGAAAAATACGATCCCGCGTGCCGAAGGCGTCACCGTCGATGAGGCCGGCAACCTGTACATGGTCAGCGAACCGAACCTGTTCTATCGTTTCGAAAAACAGCGCTGACAGCACTAACTCTGCAGGATAAGTCTTCCTTCGTTGTAGGGTGTGGCACACAGCCATTAAGTTTCAGTTCAGGCAGCCGTGGTATTTCCACTCACCTGTTCTCATCCGAGCCCCCCCCCTACATGCGTCGACTCGCCCGCCCCAAACCGTTGATACTGCTGACGCTGGTGCTGATTCTCCTGATCGCAGCCGGCCAGCACCTGCGCCTGTTCGAACGCGCCTGGTTCAACCTCAACACCTATTGGCAACCCATCAGCGAAAAAACCATCGCCTTGGACCAATACCGGGTCGCGCTCGAAGCGCAGGTGATCGAGGGCCTGGACGATGATGTTTCAGCGCTGACGTTCGATCCGATCCGCAAGAGCCTGTTCACCGTCACCAATAAAAATGCCGAGATGATCGAGTTATCGCTGGATGGCAAGATCTTGCGGCGTATCGCCCTGATCGGCTTTGGCGATCCGGAGGCGGTGGAATTCATCAGCGAAGACACTTATGTCATCACTGACGAGCGCCAGCATCGCCTGATCAAGATTCACCTGGAGGCCGACACCCGATTCCTCGACGCAGCCGACGCCGAGCAAATGACCCTCGGCGTGCACATGAGCGGCAACAAGGGATTCGAAGGGCTGGCCTACGACTCGGTGGGCAAACGCCTGTTCGTGGCGAAGGAACGCGACCCGATGCTGATTTATGAAGTGCATGGGTTTCCCCACCACAATCCAGAAAAGTCCTACGCGGTCCATGTGATCAACAACCCCAAGCGCGATGCCGGGCTGTTCGTGCGCGACCTTTCAAGCCTGCAATACGACGAGCGCAGCGGCCATTTGCTGGCGCTGTCCGATGAGTCGCGGTTGATTATCGAATTGGATATCGACGGCCGGCCGTTGAGCACGCTGTCGTTGAGCAAAGGCCGGCAGGGCCTGCAAAAAAACGTGCCCCAGGCCGAAGGCCTCGCCATGGACGACGATGGCAACCTGTATCTGGTGAGCGAGCCGAACCTGTTCTACGTGTTCAAGAAGCCGCAGCCTTGATCCTGGCCTGACGCAGAACCCATGTGGGAGCGGGCTTGCTCGCGAATGCGGTGTATCAGACACTGAATGTCAACCGACACACCGCCTTCGCGAGCAAGCCCGCTCCCACAGGGTTGGGTGTTGAATCAATCACTAATTGCCTGACTTATTCAGCCCGCAGGGTCTTCACCCCTTCAGGGGTCCCCAGCAGCAGCACATCCGCGGGACGCGCAGCGAACAAACCGTTGGTGACCACGCCAACGATGGCGTTGATCTGGCTTTCCAGCTCCACCGGGTTGGTGATCTGCAGGTTGTGCACGTCCAGGATGATGTTGCCGTTATCGGTCAACACGCCTTCGCGATACACCGGGTCGCCGCCCAGCTTCACCAATTGGCGGGCCACATGGCTGCGGGCCATGGGAATGACTTCAACCGGCAGCGGGAACGCGCCAAGCACCGGCACCAGCTTGCTGGCATCGGCGATGCAGATGAAGGTCTTGGCCACGGCCGCGACGATCTTCTCGCGAGTCAGGGCCGCGCCGCCGCCCTTGATCAGGTTCAGGTGCGCGTCGCTTTCGTCGGCACCGTCAATGTAGAACTCCAGGTCGCTCACGGTGTTGAGCTCGTACACCGGGATCCCGTGGCCCTTGAGGCGCGCGGCGGTCGCTTCGGAGCTGGCGACCGCGCCGTCGAACGCGCCCTTGTGTTGCGCCAGCGCGTCGATGAAGCAATTGGCCGTCGAGCCGGTGCCAACCCCGACGACGCTCTTGTCATCCAGCTTCGGGAGGATGAGGTCGACGGCGGCCTGGGCCACGGCCTGTTTGAGTTGATCCTGGGTCATGCGAGCTCCGAAAGCGGGCAGGAAGTAAAGAGGGGCGCGAGTATAACCCAACAAAACCTTGGGATTCGTGTGGTCGCCCAGCTAAAAGCCGGGTTAGACTCCTTGGCCCTGCCCAACCCGCTCAGTGATGCTTTCCGATGCTTGAACAGTACGTCAAAAAGATCCTCACCTCGCGCGTTTACGACGTTGCCGTAGAAACCCCGCTGCAGACCGCTCGCCAGCTCTCCGAGCGGCTGGGCAACAGCATTTTGCTCAAGCGCGAAGACTTGCAGCCGGTGTTCTCGTTCAAGATTCGCGGGGCCTACAACAAGCTGACCCAGCTCAGCGACGAAGAGCGCGCACGCGGCGTGGTCACGGCTTCGGCGGGCAACCACGCCCAGGGCCTGGCCCTGGCGGCCAAGGTGCTGGGCGTCAAGGCCACCATCGTGATGCCCAAGACCACCCCGGAAATCAAGGTCGAAGGCGTGCGTTCGCGCGGTGGCAAAGTGGTGCTGCACGGTGACTCATTCCCCGAAGCCCTGGCCTATTCGCTGAAACTGGTCGACGAAAAAGGCTACGTCTACATCCACCCGTATGACGATCCCCACACCATTGCCGGGCAGGGCACCGTGGCGATGGAAATCCTGCGCCAGCACCCGGGGCGCCTGGATGCGATCTTCGTCCCGGTGGGCGGTGGCGGGCTGATTGCCGGGATCGCGGCCTACGTGAAATACCTGCGCCCGGACATCAAGATCATCGGCGTCGAGCCGGACGATTCCAATTGCCTGCAAGCGGCCATGGCCGCTGGCGAGCGCGTGGTCCTGCCGACCGTGGGGCTGTTCGCCGACGGCGTCGCCGTGGCGCAGATCGGCCAGCACACCTTTGATATCTGCAAGCATTACGTGGACGAAGTGATCACCGTCAGCACCGACGAGATCTGCGCCGCAATCAAGGACATCTACGACGATACCCGCTCGATCACCGAACCTGCTGGCGCCCTGGGCGTGGCCGGAATCAAGAAGTACGTCGAGTCACGGAGCATCAGCGGCCAGACCCTGGTGGCCATCGACTCCGGTGCCAACGTCAACTTCGACCGCTTGCGCCACGTTGCCGAACGCGCCGAACTGGGCGAGGGCCGCGAAGCGATCATCGCCGTGACCATCCCCGAGAAGCCGGGCAGCTTCAAGGCGTTCTGCGAAGCCGTCGGCAAGCGCCAGATCACCGAATTCAACTATCGCTACAACACCGGCAGCGAAGCGCACATCTTCGTCGGCGTGCAGACCCACCCGGAAAACGACCCGCGCAGCGCGCTGATCGCCAGCCTGACCGAACAAGGCTTCCCGGTGCTGGACCTGACCGACAATGAACTGGCCAAGTTGCACATTCGCCACATGGTCGGCGGGCATGCAGCCCATGTCATCGACGAAGTGGTGCTGCGCTTCGAATTCCCGGAACGCCCGGGGGCGCTGTTCAACTTCCTCAACAAGCTGGGTGGGCGCTGGAATATCTCGATGTTCCACTACCGCAACCATGGCGCGGCCGATGGCCGTGTGGTCGCCGGGCTACAGGTGCCGCACGATGAGCGTCACCTGGTACCGGCTGCCCTGGAAGAAATCGGCTACCCGTACTGGGATGAAAGCGATAACCCGGCCTATCAACTGTTCCTGGGTTGATAAAGCCGGGCTAGGCTGTGAGCAAGACTTAAGGAAAATCCAACAATGGAAACATTGACTGCGCTGAAGATCGCTCACGTCATCGCCACCGTACTGCTGCTGGCAGGCGCCCTGGGGCTGGCCGTCTGGGTCTGGCGCACGCGCCGCAATGGCGATGCCACGGCGGCGGCGCGCACGCTGCAACGTCCGCGGCTGTTCATCTGGCTGGTGATGATCCTGGCTCTTGCGAGCCTGCCCTTCACGGGCTGGTGGATGGTGCATCAGGTTGGCTGGCCGCTGGGGCAGACCTGGCTGCTGGCTTCCAGCGTGCTCTACACCTTGGCGGCGCTGGCGGGGTTCTGGCTGGTGGTGCGACTGAACAAATTGCGCAAGGCACCGGGAGGTAGCGGGAAGTTTACCTTTGCCTTGGCGCTGTTCAGTGTTGTCTGCTTTGTCGCCATTGCGGGGTTGATGGGGGCCAAGCCGGTTTAAAACACAGTCTGTGGGAGCAAAGCTTGCCCGCGATTCTGTGGGAGCAAGGCTTGCCCGCGAGTGGCTGTGGGAGCAAGGCTTGCCCGCGATTGGCTTTACGCGATGCAAAGGTACGTATGCCAATCGCGAGCAAGCTTTGCTCCCACAGCCACTCGCGAGCAAGCCTTGCTCCCACAGTTCAATTGCGCAACGAAATTACCGGCCAACCCCGCTTCTGGGCCTCGGCCCGAAGATTCGGATCCGGATCCACCGCCACCGGATGCGTCACCACCTCCAGCAGCGCCAGGTCATTCATCGAGTCGCTGTAGAAATAGCTGCCCTCGAGCGAATGCCCGGTCTCTTCCAGCCAACGGTTCAACCGGGTCACCTTGCCCTCGCGAAAACACGGGATGTCGGTGCTGCGGCCGCTGTAGCGCCCGTCGATCATCTCGCACTCGGTGGCGATCAGGGTCTCGACGCCCAGGCGCTCGGCAATCGGCCCGGTGACAAAGCGGTTGGTGGCGGTGATGATCACCAGCTTGTCGCCAGCGTCACGGTGCTTTTCCAGCAATTCGATGGCCTGGGGCAACACGATCGGCTCGATGCAGTCGCGCATGTAGTCCAGGTGCCACTGGGCCAGCACGTGCATTTCGGTGCGACCGAGGATTTCCAGGCAAAAATTCAGGTACTCGGCGTTGTCGAGCTTGCCGGCCAGGTAATCCTGGTAGAACGCGTCGTTGCGTGCCTTGTACGTGACAGCGTCCAGGAAACCGCGCTCGCACAGGTAATCGCCCCACGCGTGGTCGCTGTCGCCGCCCAGCAATGTGTTGTCCAAGTCGAATAAAGCCAGCCGCATTGCAGTTACTCGCTGAAAAATCTGAAGAAAGGCGTCCAGAATACGGACTTTTCACAAGAGTGCACATAAGCTAGGGACGCTCGTTGCTGCTTTCACAACCTTTGTGGAACAATGCGGCGACATGCGTTTGCGAGGTTGTTGCCGTGATCGATCCCGATGGTTTCCGTCCCAATGTGGGGATCATTCTTACGAATGATGCTGGGCAGGTGCTATGGGCACGCCGTATCAATCAAGACGCCTGGCAGTTTCCCCAGGGCGGGATCAACCCCCAGGAGACGCCGGAAGAGGCCTTGTACCGCGAATTGAATGAAGAAGTGGGGCTTGAGCGAGAAGATGTCGAAATACTCGCCTGCACCCGCGGCTGGTTGCGCTATCGTTTGCCGCAACGCCTGGTCAGGACGCACAGCCAACCGCTGTGCATCGGCCAGAAGCAGAAATGGTTTCTCCTGCGCCTGATCTCCAACGAGCAGCGGGTGCGGATGGATTTGACCGGTAAACCGGAGTTCGATGGCTGGCGCTGGGTCAGCTATTGGTATCCGTTGGGCCAGGTGGTGACATTCAAGCGCGAAGTGTACCGACGCGCTCTCAAAGAGCTTGCCCCGCGCCTGCTGACGCGCGACTGACGACGGAGTTCGACCCCGAGCCATGCTCAATACGCTGCGCAAGATCGTCCAGGAAGTTAACTCCGCCAAGGATCTCAAGGCGGCGTTGGGGATTATTGTATTGCGTGTCAAAGAGGCCATGGGCAGCCAGGTCTGCTCGGTCTACCTGCTGGACCCCGAGACCAATCGTTTCGTGCTGATGGCCACCGAGGGCTTGAACAAGCGCTCCATCGGCAAGGTCAGCATGGCCCCCAATGAAGGCCTGGTCGGTCTGGTCGGCACACGCGAAGAACCCCTGAACCTCGAAAACGCCGCGGATCACCCGCGCTACCGCTACTTTGCCGAAACCGGCGAAGAACGCTACGCCTCGTTCCTCGGGGCACCGATCATCCACCACCGCCGCGTCGTCGGCGTGTTGGTCATCCAGCAAAAAGAGCGCCGCCAGTTCGACGAAGGTGAAGAAGCCTTCCTCGTGACCATGAGCGCGCAACTGGCCGGGGTTATCGCCCACGCCGAGGCCACCGGCTCGATCAGCGGCCTGGGTCGCCAGGGCAAGGGCATCCAGGAAGCCAAGTTCGTCGGCGTACCGGGCTCACCGGGCGCGGCGGTGGGCACGGCGGTGGTCATGTTGCCGCCCGCCGACCTCGACGTGGTGCCGGACAAGGCCATCGCCGACATCGAGGCCGAGCTGGGTTTGTTCAAGACCGCCATCGAAGGCGTACGCGCCGACATGCGGGCCCTGTCGGCCAAGCTGGCGACACAGCTGCGCCCTGAAGAGCGCGCGCTGTTCGACGTTTACCTGATGATGCTCGACGATGCCTCCCTGGGCAGTGAAGTGACCACCGTCATCAAGACCGGCCAGTGGGCCCAGGGCGCGCTGCGCCAGGTGGTGACCGACCACGTCAACCGTTTCGAACTGATGGACGACGCCTACCTGCGCGAGCGGGCCTCGGACGTCAAGGACCTTGGCCGCCGCTTGCTGGCCTACTTGCAGCAGGAACGCCAGCAGACCCTGGTCTACCCCGACAACACCATCCTGGTCAGCGAAGAGCTGACCCCGGCCATGCTCGGCGAAGTGCCCGAAGGCAAGCTGGCGGGGCTGGTCTCGGTATTGGGTTCGGGCAACTCCCACGTGGCGATCCTGGCCCGGGCCATGGGCATCCCGACGGTGATGGGCCTGGTGGACCTGCCGTACTCCAAGGTCGACGGCATCCAGATGATCGTCGATGGCTACCACGGCGAGGTCTATACCAACCCCAGCGACGTGCTGCGCAAGCAGTTTGCCGATGTGGTCGAGGAAGAAAAACAACTGTCCCTGGGCCTGGATGCGCTGCGGGACCTGCCGTGCATAACCCTTGACGGCCACCGCATGCCACTGTGGGTCAACACCGGCCTGCTGGCCGACGTGGCCCGGGCGCAGAAGCGCGGGGCCGAGGGTGTAGGCCTGTACCGCACCGAAGTGCCGTTCATGATCAACCAGCGCTTCCCCAGCGAAAAGGAACAGCTGGCGATCTACCGCGAACAACTGGCCGCGTTCCACCCGCAACCGGTGACCATGCGCAGCCTGGACATCGGCGGCGACAAGTCCCTGTCCTACTTCCCGATCAAGGAAGACAACCCGTTCCTCGGCTGGCGCGGTATTCGCGTGACGCTCGACCACCCGGAAATCTTCCTGGTCCAGGCCCGCGCCATGCTCAAGGCCAGCGAAGGCCTGAACAACCTGCGCATCCTGCTGCCGATGATCTCCGGCACCCATGAGCTGGAAGAAGCCCTGCACCTGATCCACCGGGCCTGGGGCGAAGTACGCGACGAAGGCACCGACGTGCCGATGCCGCCGGTCGGGGTGATGATCGAGATTCCGGCCGCGGTGTACCAGACCAAGGAACTGGCGCGGCAGGTGGACTTCCTGTCGGTGGGTTCCAACGACCTGACCCAGTACCTGCTGGCCGTGGACCGCAACAACCCGCGGGTCGCGGACCTGTACGACTACCTGCACCCGGCGGTGCTGCAAGCCTTGCAGAACGTGGTGCGCGACGCCCATGCCGAAGGCAAGCCGGTGAGCATCTGCGGCGAAATGGCTGGCGACCCCGCGGCCGCGGTGCTGCTGATGGCGATGGGGTTCGACAGCCTGTCGATGAACGCTACCAACTTGCCGAAAGTGAAATGGATGCTGCGCCAGATCAATCTCAGCAAGGCCCAGGAATTGCTCGCGGAAGTGATGACCATCGACAACCCGCAAGTGATCCACAGCTCCTTGCAACTGGCGCTGAAGAACCTTGGGTTGGCGCGGATGATCAATCCGGCTTCGAACAAGACTCTCTGAACCTGCGGCGCCCCTATCGCGAGCAAGCTCGCTCCCACAGGGGATCTCGGTTGTTCACAAATATGTGTTCACTGGAGATCTACTGTGGGAGCGAGCTTGCTCGCGATAGGGCCCGCACTCACACCACAAAAATTAAACCCTGACCGCCACCTCCCCCAAATGCCCCCCATGCGGCCCGAAACTGCGCTCGACCATCTGCCGCGTCCCGTCGGCATGGACAATCAGCGCCGTACTCGCCCGCGTCCCGTAGGCCGGGCTGGCGATGAACACACTCGATAACAGCGTCTCGGTCGCCACGCCCACCCCCGTATCAGGCAGCTCAGCCACCGGAGCAGGTTGCGGGTCGTTCAGCAGCGCCAGCAACGCCTCGGGCTGCGGATCATCCAGCACCTCGCCCAGCGCCGCACGAGCCTTGAGCAACTTGGGCCAGGGCGTGTTCAACCCTGCGTTCGACACGCCATAGAGCCCCTCGCCCAACCGCTGCGGCTGGGTATCGCGGGCGTTGTGGTGCCAGAGCTCGACGCCATCGCCGAGCAGCAGGTTGAAGCCACCGTACTCGCCGGCGCGGGGCACGACTTCGCTCAGGTAGTCGGCAATCGACAGATTCCCGGTCAGGAACCGCGCCACCAGCTCGCCGCGCGACTTGAAGGCCGGCAATTGGCCAGGGTCACGGATGTTGGTCAGCGCCGCAAAGCGCCCCTCGGCGCCAATGCCGAGCCAGGTGCCGCCGGCCTCCAGGTCGCGACCGGCATGCACATGGGGCGCATCAGGCCACTGGGCCAGGGGCAAGGTCGGCCGGGCATAGAACTCGTCGCGGTTGGCCGCCACGATCAGCGGCCGGGCGTGGCCAGGGCGCCAGGCAAATACGATCAGGCACATCAGGTTGTCCTGTGTAAGAAATGGAGCTGAGCAACACTGCTTTTGTGGCGAGGGGATTTATCCCCGCTGGGCTGCGAAGTAGCCCCAAAACTTTCAACTCGATCAACCTGGTACACCGAGTTCCCAGGTTTTAGGGCTGCTGCGCAGCCCAGCGGGGATAAATCCCCTCGCCACAGGGACAGTAATCATTAGCCACTCTACCCATACATCAATGACGCATCCATCGCCTTCAGTAGAGCCCAAGCCCCTCGATCCGTTACCATGCCGCTCTTATTTCAGGGATGGTCGGGGAGACGCTGGTGGAATTTGTGCTCTATCTGCTGCTCGGCGCCTGCGCCGGCGTGCTGGCCGGGTTGTTCGGTGTGGGGGGCGGGATCATCATTGTCCCGGTGCTGGTGTTCAGTTTCACCCTGCAGGGTTTCGACCCGCAGGTGTTGACGCATCTGGCCGTCGGCACCTCACTGGCATCGATCATCTTCACCTCGGTCAATGCGGTGCGCGAGCATCAGCGCAAAGGCGCGGTGCGCTGGCCGGTGTTCGCCTGGATGACCGTCGGCATCCTGATCGGTGCCGGATTCGGTGCGATCACCGCCGAAGCGATTTCCGGCCCGCACCTGCAAAAGATCATCGGCGTGTTCGCCCTGATCATTGCCGTGCAACTGGCCCTGAACTTCAAGCCCAACGCCAGTCGCAACGTACCGGGCAAGGCCGGACTGACCCTGGCCGGCACGGTGATTGGCTGGGCCTCGGCGATTTTCGGCATCGGTGGCGGTTCACTGACCGTGCCGTTCCTGACCTGGCGCAGCGTACCGATGCAGCAAGCGGTCGCGACGTCATCGGCCTGCGGACTGCCCATCGCCGTGGTCAGCGCATTAAGTTTCATGATTTTGGGCTGGCACGATCCGCTGCTGCCGGCCCATAGTCTCGGTTTTGTGTATTTGCCGGCGCTGCTGGGCATCGCCTTGACCAGCATGGTCTTCGCCCGTTTCGGCGCGCGGCTGGCCCATCGCCTGTCACCGCGCTTGCTCAAGCGGTTGTTTGCCGCCCTGCTATTCTGCGTGGGCTTGAGTTTTCTGTTCTGACGCAATCCTGGCTTAATCCCGAGGTGGCAGCGTCGCCCGGGTATTTTTGACGTTTACGAGGAATATCAATGCTGCCTTACCCGCAGATCGATCCGGTAGCCCTGGCCATCGGCCCGCTGAAAATCCACTGGTACGGCCTGATGTACCTGATCGGCATCGGCGGCGCCTGGTTGCTGGCGTCGCGCCGGCTCAACCGTTTCGACCCGACCTGGAACAAGGAAAAACTTTCCGACCTGGTGTTCTGGCTGTCCATGGGCGTGATCGTCGGCGGGCGCCTGGGCTATGTGCTGTTCTACGACCTGAGCGCCTATGTGGCCAACCCGACGCTGATCTTCGAAGTCTGGAAGGGCGGCATGTCGTTCCACGGTGGGTTCATCGGCGTGATGTTGGCGGCGTTGTGGTTCGGCAAGCGCAACAACAAGTCGTTTTTCGAGCTGATGGACTTCGTCGCGCCAATGGTGCCGATCGGCCTGGGCGCAGGGCGCATCGGCAACTTCATCAATGCCGAGTTATGGGGCAAGTCGACCGACGTGCCGTGGGCGATGATCTTCCCGCCGTTCAGCGACCCGGCGCAGTTGCCGCGCCACCCGTCGCAGCTTTATCAATTCGCCCTCGAAGGCGTGGCACTGTTCCTGATTCTCTGGCTGTTCTCGCGCAAGCCGCGGCCAACCATGGCGGTGTCGGGCATGTTCGCGCTGTTCTATGGCATCTTCCGTTTCATCGTTGAATTCGTCCGCGTCCCGGACGCCCAGCTCGGCTATCTGGCGTGGAACTGGCTGACCATGGGCCAGGTGTTGTGCCTGCCGATGATCATCGGCGGCCTGGCGCTGATCTGGCTGGCTTATCATCGTGCGCCGGCTGCGGCAGCCAAGGTTTAAAATTCGAACCCCGGGGCGTTGGCCCCGGGTTCAAGGACACAGGTAACCCATGAAGCAATATCTCGATCTGGTGGCCCACGTCATCAAGAACGGCACCAAGCAAGCCAACCGCACCGGTGTGAACACCATCAGCTTCCCCGGCGCCATGCTGCGCTATGACTTGAAAGACGGTTTCCCGGCCATCACCACCCGCAAAATGGCCTTCAAATCGGCCATCGGCGAGATGTGCGGCTTCCTGCGTGGCGTGAACAATGCCGCCGAATTCCGTGCCCTGGGCTGCAAGGTCTGGGACCAGAACGCCAACGAAAACGCCCAGTGGCTGGCCAACCCGTTCCGCCAGGGCGAAGACGACCTGGGCGAGATCTACGGCGTGCAATGGCGCAAATGGCCGGCCTACAAACAGATCCCCTTGAGCAACCCGGCCGCCATCGAGCAGACACTGGCCCAGGGTTACCGGCAGATCGCCGAGGGCGAAGAAAACGGCCAGGCCTACGTGGTGCTGTACAAGGCCATCGACCAGGTTCGCCAGTGCGTCGACACCATCATCAAGGACCCGGGCAGCCGGCGCATCCTGTTCCACGGCTGGAACTGCGCCCAGCTCGATGAAATGGCCCTGCCGCCGTGCCACCTGCTCTACCAGTTCCACCCGAATGTCGAGACCAGGGAAATCTCCCTGACCCTCTACATCCGCTCCAACGACCTGGGCCTGGGCACGCCGTTCAACCTCACCGAAGGCGCCGCACTGCTGAGCCTGATCGGCCGCCTGACCGGCTACACGCCGCGCTGGTTCACCTATTTCATCGGCGATGCCCACGTCTACGAAAACCACTTGGACATGCTCAACGAACAGCTCACGCGCGAACCGTTCCCGATGCCCAAGCTGGTGATTTCCGAGCGTGTGCCGGAGTTCGCCAAGACCGGCGTGTACCAGCCTGAGTGGCTGGAGTTGGTGGAGCCGGGCGACTTCTCCCTCGAAGGCTACCAGCACCATGCGCCGATGACCGCGCCGATGGCGGTCTAGAAGAATCCCACCATCCCCCTGTGTGCGGGCCTGTGGGAGCAAAGCTTGCTCGCGATGGAAACGCCTCGATCCGTCAGAAGATCGCGTTATCGTTCATCGCGAGCAAGCTTTGCTCCCACAGGCTCACACCAAGCTTTGCTCCCACAGGCTCGCCCATAGGCGACTCTGTGTATTGGGGATTGGTGGCAAGGGCTCAATGCCCGTGACTACGCCCCACATGGGAATGCTCCACCTCCGGCGCCACCGCCCCGCTCACCTCCAGGCGCTGCAAGATCCCGCATTGATCCAGGTCCGGTCCTTCGCCACAGCGATGGCGCAGGTCGATCAGTTGCGTCTGCAAGGCCAGCAGGCCGTCGATGCGGGCCTTGACGTGCTGGATGTGTTCGTCGATCAGCGCGTTGACGCTTTCGCACTGGTCCTGGGGGCTGTCGCGCAGGGCCAGGAGGCTGCGGATTTCTTCCAGGGTCATGTCCAGGGTGCGGCAATTGCGGATGAACGTCAGCCGCTCGGCATGGGCCTGGGTGTAGACACGGTAATTGCCGTCGCTACGGGCCGGTTCCGGCAGCAAGCCTTCGCGCTCGTAGTAGCGGATGGTTTCGACCTGGCAGTCGGTGATTTTCGCCAGTTCTCCGATCTTCATGCTGCGACCTCCCAAATAGGTGCTTGACCCTATAGTGGCTACAGGGTCTTTACTGCGCAACAGGCACTTTTCACGGACGTCACCCGATGAGCGATTCCCTTCACATCCACAAACCCGACCACGGCCATGACCACGGGCATTCCTGCTGCGCATCGAAAGCAGCCCCGTCACAGGTCATCCTCGGCAAAACGCCGACGGACGGTGCGCGGCTGAGCAGTTTCCGCATCGAAGCCATGGACTGCCCCACCGAACAGACGCTGATCCAGAACAAGCTCGGCAAGCTCGAAGGCGTGCAGCAACTGGATTTCAACCTGATCAACCGCGTACTGGGCGTGACCCACGATTTGCCCAGCGACGCGCCGATCATCAAGGCCATCGAATCCTTAGGGATGCAGGCCGAGCCGATGACCCCGGGCAAAGAGAAAACCGCCCCTGACTTGCCCGCCCCGGCCAAGCCCTGGTGGCCGCTGGCGCTGTCCGGCGTGACAGCCCTGGGCGCCGAGGTGATCCACTTCACCAACGCCGCGCCAAACTGGGTGGTCGCAGTGGTGGCATTGGTGTCGATCCTCAGCGGTGGCCTGGGTACCTACAAGAAGGGCTGGATCGCCCTGAAAAACCGCAACTTGAACATCAATGCGTTGATGAGCATCGCCGTGACCGGCGCCGTGCTGATCGGCCAATGGCCAGAAGCGGCGATGGTGATGTTCCTGTTCACCGTGGCCGAGCTGATCGAAGCCAAATCCCTGGACCGGGCGCGCAACGCCATCAGCGGCCTGATGCAGATGGCCCCGGAACAGGCCACCGTGCAACAGGCTGATGGCAGCTGGCAGGCACAAGACGTAAAAGTCATCGCCCTCGGTGCGCGGGTACGGGTTCGCCCGGGCGAAAGGGTGGGCCTGGACGGTGACGTGGTCGCCGGCCGTTCGACCATCGACCAGGCACCGATTACCGGCGAGAGCCTGCCGGTGGAAAAAACCATCGGCGACAAGGTGTTTGCCGGCACCATCAACCAGGCCGGCGAATTGGAATACACCGTGACCGCAGCGGCCGATCACTCCACCCTGGCGCGGATCATCCACGCCGTTGAACAGGCCCAGGGCTCCCGCGCGCCGACCCAACGCTTCGTCGACCAGTTCTCGAAAATCTACACCCCGGCGGTGTTTGTCCTGGCCCTGGTCGTGGCCGTCATCCCACCGTTGTTCATGGGTGCGGCGTGGTTCGACTGGATCTACCGGGCGCTGGTGCTGCTGGTGGTCGCCTGCCCCTGCGCGCTGGTGATTTCCACCCCCGTGACCATCGTCAGCGGCCTCGCTGCCGCCGCGCGCAAAGGCATCCTGGTCAAGGGCGGCGTGTACCTGGAGGGCGGCTACAAGCTCGACTACCTGGCCTTGGACAAGACCGGCACGATCACCCACGGCAAGCCGGTGCAAACCGACTATGTGGCGCTGGACCCGAGCGTGGAAACCATCGCTCCGGCCCTGGCCGCCAGCCTCGCCGCCCGCTCCGATCACCCGGTTTCCCGGGCGATTGCCAACGCGGCTGTGGATAAGCAACTGGCACAGCAGGTTGTGGATAACTTCGAGGCGCTTGCCGGGCGTGGCGTGCGCGGCGACATCGGCGGGCAGACGTATCACCTGGGCAATCACCGCCTGGTGGAAGACCTCGGCCTGTGCTCCCCCGAACTGGAAGAGAAACTCTTCGCCCTGGAAAAACAAGGCAAGTCCGTGGTGCTGCTGCTCGACGCTACAGGCCCCTTGGCGCTGTTTGCCGTGGCCGACACCGTGAAGGACTCAAGTCGCGAAGCCATCCGGCAACTGCATGACCTGGGCATCAAGACCTTGATGCTCACCGGCGACAACGCCCACACCGCCGACGCGATTGCTGCACAGGTGGGCATGGACCAAGCCCGAGGCGACCTGTTGCCCGAAGACAAGCTGCAAGCCATCGAAGCGTTGTACGCCCAGGGTCACCGCGTCGGCATGGTCGGCGACGGCATCAACGACGCCCCGGCCCTGGCCCGTTCGGAAATCGGTTTCGCCATGGCGGCGGCCGGCACCGACACGGCCATCGAAACCGCCGATGTCGCCTTGATGGACGATGATCTGCGCAAGATCCCGGCGTTCATTCGCCTGTCGCGGCAGACTTCAAGCATCCTGAAACAGAACATTGCCTTGGCGTTGGTGATCAAGGCGATCTTCCTCGGGTTCACCTTCGCCGGGTTCGCCACCATGTGGATGGCGGTGTTTGCCGACATGGGGGTGAGTTTGCTGGTGGTGTTCAATGGGTTGCGGTTGCTACGCAAGTAAAGTTTGCGGTGACCGGGAGGGCCCCATCGCGAGCAAGCTTTGCTCCCACAGCACATCTACAGTGAGTTCAAAATTCTGAACTCGCAACGATCCACTGTGGGAGCAAAGCTTGCTCGCGATGGGCTGCACAGCAGCCCCCATGAGTTAACGCCAATTCAATCACGCTTCGGCTCGCGGATCTTGTACCAGGCCACATACAGCGCCGGCAGAAACAGCAGCGTCAGTAGCGTCGCGATGATGATCCCGCCGATCATCGCGTAGGCCATCGGCCCCCAGAACACTTCCCGGGCAATCGGGATCATCCCCAGGCTCGCCGCGGCCGCCGTGAGCAGGATCGGTCGGCGCCGGTGTTCGGTGGCTTCCACCACCGCATCCCAGGGCTCGTAGCCGTCACGTTCGTATTCATCGATCTGGGTCACCAGGATCACCGAGTTACGGATGATGATGCCAATCAACGCGAGGATCCCGAGGATCGCCACGAAGCCCATGGGCGTGCCCGTCGGCACCAGTGCCAGCACCACACCGATCAATCCTAGAGGCGCGACACTCGCCACCAGGAACAGTTTCTGCACGCTGTGCAGCTGGATCATCAGGAAGGTCGCCATCAAGAACAGCATCAGCGGCACGACACTGGCGATCGGCCCTTGGGCCTTGCTGCTCTCTTCCACCGTACCGCCCGTGGCGACCTTGTAGCCCACTGGCAAGCCGGCGGCGAACGTGTCGATGGCCGGTTGCAGTTGCTTGACCAGGTCGGTGGGTTGGATCTCGTCGCGCACCGCGGCCTTGATGGTGATGGTCGGCTTGCGGTCACGACGCCACACCAAGGGCTGTTCCAGTTCATAGCGCACCGTGGCGAACGCCAGCAACGGAATCGAGGTGCCGCCCGGGGTGACGATTTGCAGGTTCTGCAGGGTTTCCGGCGAACCACGCTCGGCATCTTCGGCACGGCCGACCACGTCGATCAGGTAAATATCGTCGTTGACCTGGGTCACGGGCGAGCCGCTGACAATGCTGTTCATCACCCTGGCCACATCATCGGAAGACAGGCCCAGCTGCCGCGCCTTGTCCTGGGCGATGTCGATGCGCAGCACCTTGCCCGGTTCGTTCCAGTCGTAAATGATTTCGCCAATGTGCGAGTTCTTGTCCAGCTCGGTGGCCAGTTCGATCGCATGTTTGCGCACCTGGTCGATGTCCTTGCCGCTGACCCGGTACTGGATCGGCCGGCCCACCGGCGGGCCCATTTCCAGGGCCTGCACGTAGCTGCCAATCCCGACGAAATCCTCACGCAGACGCTTTTGCAGACGCTCGGTGAGGGCCGTGCGCGACTCCAGGCCCTTGCTGACGATCACCAGTTGCGCGTAGTACGGGTTCTGCAGTTGCTGGTCCAGCGGCAGGTAAAAGCGAATCGCGCCTTCGCCGATGTAGCTGCTCCAGCGCTCGATGTCCGGGTCGCCCTTGAGGGTCGCTTCCAGGCGATCGACCGCCCGGCGGGTCTCGTCCATCGAGGCGTTTTGCGGCAGGTTGAGGTCCACCAGGATTTCCGGCCGGTCCGAGGACGGGAAGAACTGGTTTTGCACGAAACGCATGCAAAACACCGACAGCACGAACAGCAGCACGGTGATGCCAATGGCCCACCAGCGATTGCGCATCGCCCACAGCAGGCCGCCGTTGAATGCCCGGCCGATCCGCCCCGGCTCGGCGCTGTGGGGTTTCACGTTGGTGCTGAGGATGTGCACGCCAATCACCGGGGCAAACAACACCGCGACGATCCATGACACCAGCATCGCCACGGCGATGACCGCGAACAGGGTGAAGGTGTACTCACCGGCGGAACTGGCGTTCAGGCCGATGGGCACGAAACCCGCCACGGTCACCAGGGTCCCGGTGAGCATCGGGAACGCCGTCGAGGTGTAGGCGAACGTCGCGGCCTGATCCTTGGTGTCACCTTTTTCCAGGCGCGTGACCATCATTTCCACGGTGATCATCGCGTCGTCCACCAGCAGGCCGAGGGCGATGATCAACGCGCCAAGGGAAATCCGCTGCATGGTGATGCCGCTGTATTCCATGAACAGGAAGACCATCGCCAGCACCAGCGGAATCGAGCAGGCCACCACCAACCCGGCCCTGACGCCGAGGCTGACGAAGCTGACGAGCAGGACGATGATCACCGCCTCGAACAAGGCGCTGGTGAAGCCGCCGACCGCCTCCTCCACCACTTCGGCCTGGTCCGACACGGTATGCACGCCAACGCCCACCGGCAGGTCGGCGGTCAGCTCGCTCATGCGCGCATGCAACGCCTTGCCGAAGTCCTGGATGTTGCCGCCCTTCTTCATTGCGATGGCGAGGCCGATGGCTGGTGTACCGTTGAAACGGAACATCGGCGTGGCAGGGTCAACGTAACCGCGGCTGATATCGGCGATGTCGGCCAGTCGATAGAAGCGGTCGTTGAGCCGCAGGTTGACGTTGGCCAGGTCCTTTTCCGACTGGAACTGCCCGGACGTACGCACGGAAATCCGCTCCGGCCCGGCGTCGATCACCCCTGCCGGAGTCACGGCGTTCTGGGTCTGCAGGCTTTGCACGACCTCACGCTGATCGATCCCCAACGCGGCGAGCTTGCGCGTGGAGAAGTTCAGGTACAGCACTTCGTCCTGCTCGCCCACCATCTCGACCTTGCCCAGGCCCGGTACGCCACGGATCTCGGCGCGCACCTGTTCCACGTAGTCGCGCAACTGGCGCATCGACAGGCCATCGCCGGTGAAGGCGTACACCGAACCGTAGACATCGCCGAACTCGTCGTTGAAGCCTGGCCCTTGCAAGCCGTCAGGGAAATCGCCGCGAATGTCGTTGATCTTCTTGCGCACCTGGTACCAGATCTCGGGGATTTCCTTGGCCCCGGTGGTGTCGAGCAGGTACACGAACACCGTCGATTCTCCCGGTCGGGTGTAGCTTTTGACGTAGTCGAGGGAATCGAGCTCTTCGAGTTTTTTCTCGATGCGATCGGTGACCTGCCTGAGGGTTTCTTCCTGGGTCGCGCCAGGCCAACGGGTCTGGATGACCATGGTCTTGATGGTGAACGATGGGTCTTCTTCGCGCCCCAGGTTCATGTACGAAAACACGCCCATCAGCAGTGCCACGAACATCAGGTACCAGACGAACGACTGATGCCGCAGGGCCCATTCGGACAGGTTGAAAGGCCCTTTCATCGTGCTTCCTCGTCGAGTTTCACTTTCTGCCCCGGCTGGAGACTGTTCACCCCAGCGCTGACCACGCGATCGCCGGCCTTGATGCCGTTGGCCACCAGCACCGAGTTGGCCGAACGTTCGAGAATCCGTACGTCACGGGGCGAGACGGTCTGGGTTTGCGGGTCGACCAGCCAGATGCGCGCCTTGCCGTCGATCTCTTGCAGCGCGCTCAGTGGCAGCTCGATGCGTGGTTCGATGGTCGAGCTCAGGGTCACGCTGATGGCCGTGCCCAGGCGAAAACCTGGCGGTGTGTCGGTCAGTGTCAGGCGCGCGCGGCGAGTACGGGTGGCGCTCTGGGCCTGGGGCTCGATCTCGCGCACGGTGGCGGTGGTGTGGATGTTCGGGTCCAATTGCGCGGCAACCTCGAACACCACGTCCGTGGGCAGGCGCTCGACCAGCCCGGCTGGCAGGTCGATCACTGCTTCCTTGATGTCCGGGCGGGCCAGGGTCACCACTTGCTGGCCGGCGGTGACCACCTGCCCGGCTTCGGCATTCCAGGCCGTGACGACGGCGTCGTGGTCGGTGTGCAGCGCGCTGTAGTTGAGCTGGTCGCGGGACTGCTCCACCGAGGCCTTGGCCTGTTCGAGAGAGGCGCCAGTGGTTTTCAGGTCGGTCTGGGCGATGTCCAGTTGCGCCTGGGCGCCGACGCCACGGTCGAACAATTGCTGCTGGCGACGGGCATTGGCCTGGGCATTGATGTACTGCGCCTCGATCCGCGCCAGATCGCCCTGGGCGGCGCGCAACTGGTTTTGCTGGTCGGTAGGGTCGAGCGTGGCGAGCAGGTCGCCCTTCTTCACTTGCGCACCGACATCGACATTGCGGCTGGCGATCCGTCCAGGCACACGGAAACCCACGTTGCTCTCGTAGCGCGCCTGGATACTCCCGGCGAACCGCCCAAGCGCCTGCTGGTCGAGGGTCCGGACTTCAACGGACAACACCGGACGCACCGGTTCGGGCGGCGCTTCTTCCTTGGAGCAGGCAGCCAGCAAGAGGCCGGCCGAGACCATCCACAAACGCTTCATGGTTGGGCCCCCTGCGTGGTTTTTCCAGCGGTGTTTTCAGCGATCTCGACGCGTACGCCGGGGTGCAACAATTGCCCACCGGCGATAATGATTTTCTCACCACCCTTGAGCCCATCGCTGATGATGACCTTGCCGGTCAGGTAGCGGCCGACCGTCACCGTTTGCAACTGCGCCTTGCCCTCGCCGTCCACCAGCCAAACCGCCGGGTCACTGAGGTTCTTGGTCAGGGCCGACCAAGGCAGCTCGAAGGCGGTCTTGCCGGCGGACTTGGCCGTGGCACTGACCACCGAGCCCAGGCGCATGCCTTCGGGCAAATCATTGAGGGTGACCTTGACCTGCACGGTGCCGGTCTGGGCCGACACCGCCGGGGTGATTTCGCGCACCGTACCGGTGGTCTTGATCGCGGGGTTATCCAACAAACTGATGGTGATTGCAGGGTCCGAGGGCGGTTCGCTCAACAGCGATTCGTAGATATTGAACACGGCGTCGCGCTCGCCGTCCCGGGCCAGGCTGAAGATCGGCTCCGTGGCCTGCACCACCTGGCCGACTTCCGCCTGGCGCGCGGTGATGATGCCCGGGGCCTCGGCAATCAGTGCAGTGTAGCTCAGTTGTTCGCGGGCGTTGGCCAGTTGGGCCTGGGCGGCGCTCAATGCACTCTGGCTGCTGCGCAGTTGGGCCTGGGCCGCGTCGTATTCGCTCTGGCTGGTGTAGCCCTTGGGCAGGAGTTTCTGCTGGCGCACGAACGCCGCCGCACTCTGCTTGACTCGCGCCTGCTCGGCGGCCACCTGAGCCTCGGCGGAGTCGACGTTGGTCTGCAGGTCCCGGGGGTCGAGCCGGGCCAGCACTTGCCGGGCCGAGACCCGGGCGCCGACATCGACCTTGCGTTCGATGATCTTGCCGCCCACGCGAAACGACAAGTCAGCCTGCACCCGTGCCTGGACATCGCCAGTCAAGGTCACCGAAGCGGCGTATTCGCTGGGCACGGCTTGCTGCACGAAAACCCGCGGCAAGGCTTTTTCCACAGGCTTGTCATCACCGCATCCGGCCAGCAGCGCACAGAGGCCCAGGCCAACGACCAGTTTGATTCGGGGACCAGCCATGCAGACTCCTTTGCGCTGTACGGACGTACCAGTGACGATACGACTGTGAGCTTAGAACAGGGTTCCACGAATACAACGGGTGCAGCAAATCAGGCAAACTGATCGCCGCCTGTAGGAGCTGCCGAGCGAAGCGAGGCTGCGATCTTTTGATCTTTCACTTGAGAATCAATGGGGTTCGGAAAGATCGCAGCCTCGCTTCGCTCGACAGCTCCTACGAACCCATGCAGCAGGAGTCTGCCCATGCTCAAGACATTGGCGGTGGCCAACTATCGATCGATCAACAAACTGGTCATCCCCCTGGGCCGGCTGAACCTGATCACCGGTCCCAACGGCAGCGGCAAGTCCAATCTGTACCGCGCCCTGCGCCTGTTGGCCGAGACGGCCCAGGGCGGGGTGGTCAACGCCCTGGCCCGCGAAGGCGGACTGGACTCGACCTTCTGGGCCGGGCCGGAAGAAATCAGCCGGCGCATGCGTAACGGCGAGGTGCCGGTCCAGGCGATTGTGCGCCAGGGCACCAAGCGCCTGCGCCTGGGCTTCGCTGGGGAGGACTTCAGCTATTCGATCGCCCTGGGCTTGCCGGAACCCAGTCGTTCGGCGTTTTCACTGGACCCTGAAATCAAGCGCGAATGCCTCTGGGCAGGCCCGGTGTTTCGGCCAGCCAGCCTGCTGGTGGACCGCAACGGGCCGATGATCCGAGCCCGCGAAAGTCGTTCCTGGGATGTGCTGGCCCAGCACACGCCGACCTTCGACAGCCTGTTCGACCAGGTCGGCAGCCTGCGCACCTCGCCGGAGGTCCTGCAGATGCGCGAGTTCATTCGTCGCTGGCGCTTCTACGATCATTTTCGCAGCGACGCCGACGCCCCGGTGCGCCAACCGCAACTGGGCACTCGCACGCCGGTGCTGCACCACGACGGACGCGATCTGGCCGCCGCGTTGCAGACCATCCTTGAAATCGGTGACGTCGAGGCCTTGCATGCCGCCATCGGCGACGCGTTCCCCGGTGCCCATCTGCGCATTGAGAAACTGCAAGGCGGACGTTTCGCCATCGCGTTTCAACAGCACGGCCTGCTGCGGCCGCTGTCCGCCGCCGAACTGTCGGACGGGACCTTGCGCTATCTGTTGCTGGTGGCCGCCCTGCTCACACCACGACCACCCTCGCTGATGGTGCTCAACGAACCGGAAACCAGCCTGCACCCCGATCTGTTGCCAGCCTTGGCGCGCCTGATCATCCGTGCTTCAGTCAATTGCCAGGTCTGGGTGGTGTCCCACGCCACGCGCCTGATCGCCGCCCTGGAGCAGGATGAGCAGTGCAATTGCATCGTGCTGGAAAAGGAGCTTGGGCAGACCGGGATTGTCGGGCAGCGGGTGCTGGATGAACCGGCGTGGCATTGGCCGGACTAATCTGCGCCTGATCAACCGAATCGCGAGCAAGCTCGCTCCCACAATAAAAAACGCCGACGCTGTATCAGCCGTCGGCGTTTGAAACCGTGAAAGGATATAGCCCGCGAATCAGAACGCCGGCAGTACCGCGCCGCTGTATTTCTTCTCGATGAACGCCTTCACTTCAGGGCTGGTCAGGGCCTTGGCCAGTTTCTGGATGGCCGGGCTGTCCTTGTTGTCCGGACGGGCCACCAGGAAGTTGACGTAAGGCGAGTCCGCGCCTTCGATCACCAGTGCATCCTTGGCCGGGTTAAGACCCGCTTCCAGGGCATAGTTGGTGTTGATCAGGTCCAGGTCGACCTGGTCCAGCACGCGCGGCAGCATGGCCGATTCCAGTTCCTTGAACTTGAAGTTGTGCGGGTTCTTGGCGATATCTTTCGGGGTTGCCAACGCATTTTTCGGGTCTTTCAACTCGATCAGGCCAGCCTTCTGCAGCAGGAGCAGGGCACGCCCGCTGTTGCTGCCTTCGTTGGGCAGCGCGATGGTCGCGCCGTTTGGCAGATCAGCCAGCTTCTTGTACTTCTTCGAGTAGCCGCCGAACGGTTCGACGTGAACGCCGATCACGGTCACCAGATGAGTGCCTTTGCCTTCGTTGAAGTTCGTCAGGTACGGCAGGGTCTGGAAGTAGTTGGCGTCCAGGCGCTTCTGATCAACCTGTACGTTGGGTTGGACGTAGTCGGTGAAGACCTTGATTTCCAGGTCCACGCCTTCTTTGGCCAGGGCCGGCTTGATCAGCTCGAGGATTTCAGCGTGTGGCACCGGGGTGGCGGCCACGACCAGTTTCTCCGCGGCCTGGGCCAGGCCCGAGGCCAGGGCTGCCGCCAATGCGGTGAACAACAGAACCTTTTTCATGCAGTGTCCTTATCGAAAATCACGGTCGTCATGGACGACGGCCAAATGTGGAGTGCCAGTGAAGTGCTATCGCTGGCGTGATGCGGACAATACCGATATTTTTTATTCCTTAAAAATATCTTTTATTCAAGTTCATATTCATTTTACTCATATAGAAAAGCACCGCTTTTGTGGCGAGGGAGCTTGCTCTCGCTCTGTGTAGGAGCTGGCGAAGCCTGCGATCTTTTGATCTTGATCTTGATCTTGATCTTTCGCTTGCGACTCAATTGTCTGGGGAAGGATCGCAGCCTCGTTGCACTCGACAGCTCCTACACAGTTCCTACACAGCTCCTGCAGGCCCGGCGAGGTGTGCCCTATAGCGTTTGCTCCAGTCGATTCAGCAGCGCCTTGAGGGCTAGGCGCTCGGCGTCCGAACCCTGTGCAATGACCTGCGCCACCTGCTGATCAATCAGCTCCAAGGCTGAAGGCTGGGGCGGCAGATTCAAGTGCTCCGGCAAAATCTCATCCCCCGTGCTCACCAGCAACGCGAAGTGAATGACGTTTTCCAGCTCGCGGGTGTTGCCCGGCCAACTGTGCCGCTCGAGGGCGTACTGCGCCGCTTCACTGATCAGCGGCACGCTGAGGCCGAGTCGCTGGCTGTAGATGCCCAGGAAATATTCGGCCAGGGACAGGATATCGCCTACCCGCTCGCGCAGGGCCGGCAGTTCCAGTTGGCCTTCGCTCAAGTAGTGGTAGAGCCGTTCGTGGAATTTCCCGGCCGCCACCGCTTGTGCCAGGTCGATGCTGGTCGCTGCCACCAGGCGGACATCCACCGGGCTGGGCTGATGCGCACCCACGCGGGTGACTTCATGGTTTTCCAGAGCCGCCAGCAATTTGATCTGGATCGGCAGCGGCAAATCACCGATTTCATCCAAGTAGAGGGTGCCGCCATTGGCCGACCCAAACCAACCGGCCCGGCTACTGGCCGAACCGCTATAGCTACCGGCGGCATAGCCGAACAGTTCAGCGTCGGCGTAAGTCGGGCTGATCGCGCCGCAGTTGACCGAGACAAACAACCCGCCGCGATCACTTTCGCGGTGGATATGCCGGGCCAGCAATTCCTTGCCGCTACCGGTTTCGCCGCGTATCAGCACCGAGATCGCACGCGGCGCCAGTTGTTCCAATGCCTGGCGCAATTGCCGCGAACGGGGGTCGACGAACACCAGCGCCTTGGCGCGAATGCTCAGGGGGCTTTTTTCCGCATCGGGAAAGGTCAGCAAGGGCTGACCGAAGGTTTCATGCAAACTCATGGCAGGCTCCCGCCCCAGACCGCCGGGAGACGGGGGGCGCTAAAAATTCAGGCGCGACGCAGGGCGTGATGCTCCATGCGGTTTTGCAGACGATAGAGGTAAGCGAAACCCTGCTCCCAACGCTGATGACCGGACTTCACGTTGATATGCCCCGCCCCGGACAGGATCCCGGCCTCGGCGCCCCAGTTGCGCGCCAGCTCCAGGGCGCGCGGGGCGCTCACGGCGGCGTCGTTGTCGGAGCTGACCACTTGGCTTGGGAACGGCAACAGATCAGTGGGAATCGGCGCGAAGTTGCGCAGCGCCGGGGCGCAGGCCGGCCGTTCGACATCCGCCGGCGCCACCAGCAACGCCCCACGCACCTGCCGCAGGAACTGCACCGGCGCGGTGGCGGCCCAATGGGCCACCGTGATGCAACCCAGGCTATGGGCAATCAGGATCACTGGTGTGCTGTCGGCGGCCACGGCCTCGGCCAGCGCCGCCACCCAGTCTTCACGCCGAGGCGTGACCCAGTCGGCCTGCTCGACCCTGGCACTGTTGGGCAGGCTGTTCTGCCAGTGGGTTTGCCAATGATTTTCCGGCGATCCTTGCCAGCCCGGCACAATCAGGTAGCGAATCGATTCGTTGCGCATGGGTGCTCTCCTGCGTGTCTGTTCCCGGACGAGTATAAGGAGGAGAGCTATATTATTTAAGGAATAAGAAGATATTTGTTAATTCTTTAAAGGAATAACAAATCAACTCTGTGGTATTGCGTCGGTCTCACTCGCTACGCCCCTTGCGCAACAACACATCCAACTGATCTATCACTTCCGCCCAGTCCGCATCTTCGAGGATTTCGTCGCGCAGCATTTGCCGCTGGCCCTCGTTCCAGAAATACGCATCGGCCAAGTGAAGTTCAGGCTTGAGAGGGGAATGGGCCGCGATGAATTTGTCGATATCAACGGCGTCATCAGACAGGCCCAATTGTTTGAACAGCGCGGGCAGGCTGTGGATCGGGGATTCCATGCGAGGCTCCTGAGGATAAGACGGGTGATTGGGTTCTTTCCCGCAGTCTAGCCCTGAATGACCGCCATACTGATCAAAATTCAATCAACCCACGACTCGACTAGACTTTGAATAACGTCCCGACGAATACACGTTGCGGAGGGTCCTGTGAACATTCACTGGTTGACGGTTGCACTGCTGGCGATCAGCGGGCCTGCGTTCGGTGCCGAGGGTCTCGTGCCACTGGGCACCGATCCCCTGGGGTTCTGGCTGGTTGCCGTTGGCGTGGCCTTGCTGGTCTTCGAGGCAGCGCTGCCCAATTACGGCGTCGCGGGGCTGGGCGGCATGGTCCTGTGTGTGATTGGCGCGGTCATCCTGACCAACGCCGATGTCCCGGTTCCGCTGATGCTCGGCCTGGGCCTGATCAGTGCGCTGCTGCTGATCTTCCTGCTGGTCCGTGCGTTGAAAACCCGACCGCGCCAACCCGTCAGCGGCGATGCCGCGCTGTTGGGCAGCGTCACGATGGTGACCGCGTTGCAGGCCGGCAATCATCATCATGGCTGGGTCCAGTTGGAAGGCGAACGCTGGCAGGTGGCAAGTGCGACGCCGCTGCGGTCTGGGCAAGCGGTGCGGGTCATCGCACGCAAGGGGTTGCTGCTGGAAGTGGCCGCCGCTGACTCTGGAGGGGTATGAGATGGGCATGCAAATAGGTTTTGTAGTACTGTTGTTGCTGTTGATCGCACTGGCGGGTGCGACGTTCCGGATCCTGCGTGAATACGAACGAGCAGTGGTGTTCCAGCTCGGTCGGTTCTGGCAAGTCAAGGGGCCGGGGTTGATCCTGCTGATTCCGGTGGTGCAGCAGATGATCCGCGTCGACCTGCGCACCATTGTCCTCGACGTGCCGCCCCAGGACGTGATCACCCGCGACAACGTCTCGGTGAAGGTCAACGCGGTGCTGTATTTCCGCGTGCTCGATCCGCAGAAAGCCATTATCCAGGTCGAGAACTTCCTCATGGCCACCAGCCAACTGGCCCAGACCACCTTGCGCGCGGTCCTCGGCAAGCATGACCTGGACCAACTGCTGGCCGAACGCGAGCAATTGAACGGCGACATCCAGCAAGTACTCGACGCCCAGACCGATGCCTGGGGTATCAAGGTGGCAAATGTCGAGATCAAGCACGTGGACCTCAACGAATCAATGATCCGCGCCATCGCCCGCCAAGCCGAAGCCGAGCGCGAACGCCGGGCCAAGGTGATCCACGCCGAAGGCGAACTGCAAGCCTCGGAAAAACTCATGCAGGCCGCCGAAATGCTCGGCCGCCAGCCAGGCGCCATGCAACTTCGCTACATGCAGACACTGGGCTCGATTGCCGGGGATAAAAGCTCCACCATCGTCTTCCCCTTGCCGATTGAATTGCTCAAGGGGATGGCGGAGTTGTCGCCCAACAAGTCCTGATGCATTGCAGACAAGGCACGCACTGCCCACTGTGGGAGCAGGGCTTGCCCGCGATGGCGGCGATGCGGTCTTTCAGAAATCGAGGCGCCTGTTTCGCGAGCAAGCTTTGCTCCCACAGCGGGGCGGTGCAACATTTCGCTAGGTCCCCTCGCCACAGTGCAATGTTGCGAGTGCTTCATAAGGCCCCTGCGCCCAGCGCAGGATCCGCTCACGCAACAACGCCGAAGCCTCCAGGCGCTTGTCCTCGCTATCGCCAACAAACGTCTGCGCCGGTTGCTTGGCATGCTGCCCAACCGCGGCGAACACTTGCCTGCCTTGCCCCTCATCGAGCCGGAAAAACGCCGCCAGCCGGCCCGTCATCGCCTCGGGCAGTTCGGTGTAGTTGACCGCCATTCCAGCAAATGCCTGACAGTGTTCCAAACCCGTCGCCAACAACCGCCCCACCCGACGCGAGATGAAATCTTCCGGGCTGCTGAACGGTAATCCGTCGTCCAGGACACTTGTTCCGATCATCCCAGGCACCATGTGCATGCCAGGACGACGCAGATGGGAGACGGCGATTTCCAAGGGATCGCGGTACAGGAACAACCAAGGTGTGTCGGGAAAACACTCACGCAGCAGCGCCAGCTCACCGATGTTCCAGGCGTCGAGCTTGACCACCAGGCGTTGCTCCACGCCTCGGCGGCGCTGCCCATAGGCCGACATCAAGCCCTTGAGCGCCACGCACCGCTCGGCAGGCGGCAGATCACTGCGCAGCAACGTATCCAGGGGCGGTGGTTCCGAAATGACGATGTGATCGTCCAGTTGGGCAAGCATCTGGCTGATCAATGTCGAGCCACACCGGGACGCATGGAAAATGAACGCACTGGGCGCCAGGCCCGGGCTTTGTCGTTGCCACTGCCCGAGCACGTCCAAGGGTATCTGGCGGCGAAACGCCTGGTTGAAGGGCAAGCGCAGGGCGTCTTCCACGGCGTCGCCGAAGAATGGCTGCGACAGTCGCGCGTCGCCAAACCAGCACCAATCGACCCGCCACAGCCCGGCCTCTTGCCATACGCGGATCGGCAACCAGCCCTGCAGATTCAGGTCTTCCACTGGTTTCTCCACTGCTGGCGACCGGTGCGCATCGCAGCCCGCAACTCCTCCCGGGTGAAATGAAGCCCTTGTTCGGCCCCCAGCGCCAGGGCAGAGTCAATGAAAGCGTCCAGGTCAGGCAGGCTCTGCAAGGTTCGGGCGAGATGAGGATCCGTTTCCACGCGCTGCCGAAAACGGACAAAGTCGCTTGGTCCGACGCCCGGGGCGGGTGTGGTCGGCAGACCATCGGCAATCTGCTGGGCCAGCCACGGCCCGGGACGACAATCGAGTACCAGGTGAACCCGCGAATGAGCACTTCGATTCACAACCCGATGAGGTCGTGCCAAGTCGAGGAACCAGCACTCGCCCGCCGCCATCGCAATGATTTGCCCATCCAGGAAGAAGTCCACGCCAGGCGAACTGAGCAACGGCACGTGCAGGCGCAGGTCAGCGTCCGGCCCGCCCAGGTCATAGTCGCGATGTTCGTGGATGCACCCGCCGGGCCCGAGCCGCAGCAGCCGGGCCGAGACGATTTCCAGGGGCCAGTCGCGCAACGCTTCATGCCAGCGGCCGTCCGTTGACCAAGGCGCGCGATGCAGCGGCTGGCCGTACCCGGGCGACAGCTCAGTGACGGCATCGGCCGCCGAGATCAGCGCCACACCGCTCCAGTCGCCGCTGTAATAGGCACTGTTGAAATGCCCCTGCCAGCGCTCGTCTTCAATGGCCGCCAATGCCTGCAACAGCAACGGCAGGTTCACCGCCACCGGCAGCCGGGAAAACGCCGGACGCGTCATGCCAGCGCCCGGTTATTGAGTCACCGCGGCCGTCTTCGGCACGGTGATATCGCCCTGGGCCCAGGCCGCTTCGCGGTTAGCCAGCGCCGTGGCGATCGACTGGACTTCGGTCGATTGCACTTCGTTTGGCAGTGGGTCGAGGCCGGCGCTGGCGAAGATCTGCCCGTAGGCGTTGCGCATGTCGGCATAAGCCAGGTCCCGGCGCAGATCGGCCTGCAGGGTGTTCAGTTCACCCTGGATCAGGTCCAGCTCGCCAATGCCGGCAGCCTGGTGACGGCTGCGCAACTGACCGACAATCTGCCCGTCGATGTCCGCCAGTTGCTGGCTGGTCTTGAACTGGCGCAGCGCTTCGCGATAGTTGGCATTGGCCACGTACAACTGCGCCAGCACGGCAATCGACATCGCCTGGCGCCGCGCCGACGCCACTTCTTCACCGGCCTTGGCCACGTCGATGGCCGCCGGGGCGGAAATCACGTTGAACAGGTTCCAGGTGACTTTCACGCCATAGTCGGCCCAGCCCTGCTCCACCAGGAACGAGTTGCTGTCGTAATGCCCGCCGGCGGAGAACTCCAGCCCCGGCAGCAGGCGCAGCATGGCCTTGCGGGTTTCGGCGGCGGTGATGCGGGTCTGGTAATCCTGCTCGCGCAGTTCCGGACGGCTGGCCAGGGCTTCCTGTTCGAGACGGGCCAGGTCGACCTTGAGTTCCGGGATGGTGTATTCATCCTGAGTCGCCAGGGTCAGCTCGGTACCCAAGGGCAGGTTGATCAAGGTCGCCAGTTCGGTCTTGGCCAGGGACAGCGCTCGGCGCTGCTCTTCCAGCTGGCGGGTGGCCTGGATCAGCGAGCGCTGGTAACCCAAGGCCTGCACCGGGTCACCGATGCGCTGTTCGCTCATGCTCTGGCTGTTGTCACGCGCCGCCTCGACCCGAACCATCAGGCTGTCGATCTGCTTGAGCAGGCGCTCGGCGGCCATGGCGCGCCAGTAGGCCGAACGCACGTCCTGGACGATGGTGTTGATCACCTTGCGCCGGCGCTCCTGCACGATCAACCGCTGGTCCCCGGCCTGCTTGGCGCTGATGTAGCTCACGCCGAAATCGAGCACGTTCCAGACCATGGTCAGGTCCGCCACCTCGCGGTCGCGGTCCTGGGAGGTCGACGGCTCCAGGGACTGGGTACCGGTTTCCACGCTCTGGCTGCTGGAAGCACTGACGTTGTTACGGCCCACGTAGCCGGCGTCCAGGGCCATGCGCGGCAGCATGTCGAAACTGGCCAGGTCCAGCTGACGCTTGGCCAGGGCTTCCTCCATGATCTTCAAGCGGCCTTCGAGGTTGTACTTCACCGCCCGGGCCATGGCCTGGTGCAGGGTCAGTGGGCCGCTGAGCGGCTCCTGATCCTTGTACATGTTCTGCAGGTCAGTTCGAGCGCGCTGTTCGCTGACGCTACGCTCGATCGGATCGCTGGTGACCGCACATCCACTCACCACCAACGCCAGCAAACTCATACCGAATAACTTCTGACTTCTATTCATTCCCTGGATTGCCCCTGGCTGCCCCAATATTTTTTAGAATTCAGGCCTGCACTTGGCTGATGCCGACCTGTCGTAACGCGGTTGCCAGGCTATCGACCTGACGTTGTTCAGTGTCTTTGAGCTGTTGCAGCTGCTGACCCAGGGTGGGCGCCCCAAACATCCCGCGCAGCCCTTGGGACGCATCGCCGCCCTGCATCGACTGGTTACCGAAGGCCTCCATCGATTCGCCCTCGGAAGCGGAGTCCTGGCTGAACAGGCTCGAAATGGTGCTGCTGCCGAACACCCCGCCATCGCCCCCACCAAAGCCCAGGAACCCCTGGCCACTGCCATCGCCGGCAGCGTCACTGCTGAAAACCTGGGCGATATAGCTCGGCGCCAGTGCGCCTTGGTTGATGAAAATATCCCCAATCGGTCGCAGGCCCCCGCCCACGTCCCGTTGCTCGAACAACGGTGGGAAGCCCAGCGGCGAACCCAGGTTGCCGGTCGGCGGGGTAAAGACGATCGGTTGCAACGGCACCTCTGACGGCGGGATAACCGTGACCGGGTCGGACGTCAGGAACTCCGGTGGCGGCTTCACATCGTTGGGCACCACGGTGTCGATCGCATAGTTGTTGGACACCGCCACGCTGGCCCCGGCGTTGCCCGTCAGGTCGCTGATGTTGCTGGTGTCCAGGGCAATGAAGTTGCTCGGGTCGGTGAGATTCACCGTTGGTGTGAACGTCGCGGTCCAGGTCCTGCCGCCATCGCTGGTGGCCAGGTTGGTCAGTTCACCGTTGGTGACGCTGAGGTCCGACAGGTCAAAATCCGTCACCGCTTCGCTGAAGGTGAAGGTCACCTGGGTCGTCTCGCCCACCGTCAGGTTCGGGTCGGCGACCACGATGGTTGCCGTCGGCCGGGTGGCGTCGAGTGCGTAGTTGGCGGAAATCGCGATGCCCACGCCGGCGTTGCCGGCCAGGTCCTGCACATTGCTGGCGTCGAGCAGGATCAGGTTGGTGGCATCGTTGACGCCGGCAGTCGGCGTCAGGGTCGCGGTCCAGGTCAGGCCACCGTCACTGCTGGCAAGGTTGGACAACACGCCATTGGCGACACTCAGATCCGACAAGTCGAAACCGGACACCGCCTCGGTGAAGCTGATGGTCACGGTGGTGCTCTGGCCGATGCCCAGGGTGGTGTCGCCCACGGTGATGGTGGCGCCAGGGCGAACCGTGTCGATCGCGTAGTTGTTGGAGTCCACCACGCCGACACCGCTGTTGCCCGAGGCGTTGACCACACCGCTGGTGTCCAGGCTGATCAGGTTGCTGGTGTCGGTGATGCTGGCGCTCGGCGTGAACGTGGCCGTCCAGGTGACGCCGCCGTCGGTGGACGACACATTGCTGAGCGTGCCGTTGCTGATGGTCAAGTCGCTGTTGTCGAAACCACTCACCGCTTCCGAGAACGTAATAGTGACCTGCGAGGTTTCCCCTATCTGCAGCGCACTGTCGGCCACCACAATCGTGGCCGTCGGTACCTGCGTCTCGACCACATAATTGGCCGAATCGGTGGTGCCTGTCCCGGTATTGCCGGCCGCATCGCTCACGCCGGTATTGTCCAGGATGATCAGGTTGCTGGCGTCGGTCACGCCCAGGGTCGGCGTGAAGGTCGCGGTCCAGGTCAGGCCGCCATCGCTGCTGCTGACGGCGCTCAGGGTGCCGTTGGCAACGCTCAGGTCCGCGTTGCTGAAACCGGTCACTGCCTCGCTGAAGGTGATGGTCACCTGCGCGGTTTCACCCGGTTTCAACACCGAATCGCTCAGCACGATGGTGGCGGTCGGACGCTGGCTGTCGACGCTGTAGTTGTTCGAGTCGGTGGTGCCGCTGCCGGTGTTGCCCGCCAGGTCGGCGACGCCACTGTTGGCGAGGGTGATGAGATTGCTGGTGTCGGTGATGCCAGCGGCAGGCGTGAAGGTCGCGGTCCAGGTGATGCCGCCGTCGCTGCTGCTCAGCCCGCTGAGGGTACCGTTGGCGACGCTCAGGTCGGCGTCGGTGAAGCCGGTCACGGCCTCGTTGAAGGTGATGGTCACCAGCGAAGTTTCACCTGCGGCAATGGCGGTGTCGGCGACGACGATGGTCGCGGTTGGGCGCACGGTGTCGATGGCATAGTTGTTCGAATCGGTGGTGCCGACGCCGGCGTTGCCTGAGACGTTGATGACACCAGTATTGTCCAGGGTAATCAGGTTGCTGGTATCGGCAATGCTCGCGCTCGGCGTGAACGTGGCCGTCCAGGTGACGCCGCCGTCGGAGGACGACACATTGCTCAGGGTGCCGTTGCTGATGGTCAGGTCGCTGTTGTCGAAACCGCTGACCGCCTCGTTGAAGGTGATGGTCACCACGGAGGTTTCACCGATGCTCAGGGACGTATCGGCCACCACGATGGTCGCCGTCGGCACCTGCGTATCGATGGCGTAGTTGGCGGAATTGCTGGTACCGGTTCCGGTATTGCCCGCCGCGTCATTCACGCCGGTGTTGTTCAGGGTGATCAGGTTGGTCGCGTCCCGCACGCCGAGGGTCGGGGTAAACACCGCGGTCCAGGTCAGGCCGCCATCGCTGCTGCTGACGGCGCTGAGTGTGCCGTTGGCAACGCTCAGGTCCGAATTGTCAAAACCGCTGACCGCCTCGGAGAAGGTAATGGTCACCAACGACGTTTCGCCAACACTGAGGCTGGAATCGGCCAGCACGATCGTTGCGGTGGGGCGTTCAGTGTCCAGCGCGTAGTTGTTCGAATCGGTGGTGCCGACATTGGCGTTGCCGGCCACGTCAACGATGCCACCGCTGTTGAGCGAGATGACGTTGCTGGTGTCCGTGACGCCAGCGGTCGGCGTGAGGGTCGCGGTCCAGGTGATGCCGCCGTCGCTGCTGCTCAGCCCGGAGATCACGCCGTTGGCGACCGTCAAGTCAGCACTGGTGAACGCCGTCACCGCCTCGCTGAAGGTGATGGTCACCAGCGAGGTCTCGCCAGCGGCAATGGCCGTGTCGGCCACGACGATGGTCGCGGTTGGGCGCACCGTATCGACGGCGTAGTTGTTGGAGTCGGTAGTGCCCACACCCGCGTTGCCCGCACCGTTGATCAGGCCGGTGTTGTCCAGGGTGATCACGTTGCTGGTATCGGAAATGCTCGCGCTCGGCGTGAACGTGGCCGTCCAGGTGACGCCGCCGTCGGTGCTGCTCATGGTGCTCAGGGTGCCGTTGCTGATGGTCAGGTCGCTGTTGTCGAAACCACTCACCGCTTCGTTGAAGGTGATGGTCACTACGGTGGTTTCACCGATGCTCAGGGACGTATCGGCCACCACGATGGTCGCCGTCGGCACGTTGGTGTCGATGGCATAGTTGTTGGAACTGGTGGTGCCGGTGCCGGTGTTGCCCGCCCCATCGTTGACCCCGGTGTTGTTCAGGACAATAAGGTTGGACGTGTCGCTGACCCCGAGGGCCGGGGTGAAGGTGGCGGTCCAGGTGATGCCGCCATCACTGCTGCTGACCGCACTCAGCGTGCCGTTGGCGATGCTCAGGTCCGAATTGTCGAAGCCGCTGACCGCCTCGGAGAAGGTAATGGTCACCAGCGAGGTTTCGCCGACGCTCAGCGCCGTGTCGGCGACCACGATGGTGGCGGTCGGACGCTGGGTGTCGACGGCGTAGTTGTTGGAGTCGGTGGTGCCGCTGCCGGTATTGCCCGCGCCGTCCACTACGCCGGTGTTATTGAGCGTGACCAGGTTGGTGGCATCACTGACGCCCGCGCTCGGTGTGAAGGTCGCGGTGTAGGTGATGTTGTCGCTGGTGCTCAGGCCGCTCAGGCTACCGTTGGTGACGCTCAGGTCGGCCAGGGTGAAACCAGTCACCGCCTCGCTGAAGGTGATCGTCACCACCGATGTTTCGCCAGCGGCGATGGCCGTGTCGGCGACCACAATGGTGGCGGTCGGACGCGCGGTGTCGATGGCGTAGTTGTTGGAGTCGGTGGTGCCACTGCCGGCGTTGCCCGCCGCGTCAGTCAAGCCGGTGTTATCCAGGGTGATGAGGTTGCTGGTGTCGCTGGTGCTGGCGCTTGGCGTGAGCGTCCCGGTCCAGGTGATGCCGCCGTCGCCGCTGCTCAGGCCGGTGACCGTGCCGTTGGCGACCGTCAGGTCGGCGGTGGTAAAGCCTGTCACCGCCTCGTTGAAGGTGATGGTCACCAGGGAGGTTTCGCCAACGCTCAGGGAGGTGTCGGCTACAACGATGCTAGCGGTTGGCCGCTGCGTGTCGACCGCGTAGTTGTTGGAACTGGTGGTGCCGCTGCCGGTGTTGCCCGCCGCGTCCGCCACACCGGTATTGGCCAGGATGATCAGGTTGGTGGCATCGCTGATGCTGGCGCTCGGGGTGAGCGTCGCGGTCCAGGTGATGCCGCCGTCGCTGCTGCTCAGCCCGCTCAAGGAGCCGTTGGCAACGGTCATGTCCGCCAGGGTGAAGCCCGTGACGGCCTCGCTGAAGGTGATCGTGACCAGGGACGTTTCACCGATGTTCAGCGCGGTATCGGCCACCACGATGGTGGCGGTCGGACGCAACGTGTCGACGGCGTAATTGTTGGAGTCGGTGGTCCCGCTGCCGGCGTTCCCGGACAGGTCGGCAATGCCGCTGTTGGTCAAGGTGACCAGGTTGCTGGTGTCATCGATGCTGGCGCTCGGGGTGAGCGTCCCGGTCCAGGTGATACCACCGTCGCTGCTGCTCAGGCCGGTGACCGTGCCATTGGCGACCGTCAGGTCGGCGGTGGTGAAACCACTCACGGCCTCGGTGAAGGTGATGGTCACCACGGAGGTTTCACCGATGCGCAGCGCGGTGTCAGACACCACGATGGTGGCGGTCGGGCGTTGCGTGTCGATGGCGTAGTTGTTGGAGTTGGTCGTCCCCACGCCAGCGTTGCCATTGAGGTCCGCCACGCCCGTATTGTTCAGGACAATGAGATTGGAGGTATCGGTGATCGCCGCATCCGGCGTCAGCGTGGCCGTCCAGGTGATGCCACCGTCGCTGGTGCTCAGGCCGCTGAGCGTACCGTTGGCCACCGTCATGTCGGCCGTGGTAAAGCCGGAAACGGCCTCGGAGAAGGTGATGGTGACCGTCGAGGTCTCGCCAATCCTGAGGGCCGTGTCGCTCACCACGATGGACGCCGTGGGCGCCACCGTGTCATTGACGATGTAATTGTTCGAGTCGGTGGTGCCCACGCCGGCATTGCCGGCCAGGTCGGCAACGCCGGTATTGTTCAGGGTGATGATGTTGGTGGTGTCGGCGATGTTGCTGGCCGCGGTCAACGTCCCGGTCCAGGTGATGCCGCCGTCACCAGTGGTCAAAGTGCCGACGGTGCCGTTCTGCACCGTCAGGTCCGCCGCGGTAAGGCCGGTCACGGCTTCGGAGAAGGTGATGGTGACCGTCGATGTGCCACCGGAGTTCAGGTTGGTATTGGCCACCACGACGGTCGCGGTGGGCGGCGTCTCGTCCGGCACATAGTTGGTGTTGATGGTGCCGCCATCGCCGTAGACGTTGGCCACCGACGCCGGCGAAACACCCGCGGTGCCCGCACTCGTCCCACCCACGCCGCTGCCGCCGACGTTACCGGCCAGGGCGGCGAAGTTGGCAGCGGTGATCAGGATCGAACCTTTGTTCCAGATGGCGCCGACACCTACGC
>NZ_MUOA01000025.1:0-47377 GCF_002001065.1 Pseudomonas sp. A25(2017)
CACCCCACCCGCCACCCTGGAACTAGACGCAACCGAGGTCTCCGGCAGTGGCCAACTGGGGAGCACCACGGAAGGCACCGAGTCCTACACCACCGGCGCGATGTCGACCGCGACCAAACTCCCGCTGACGATGCGTGAAACCCCGCAAGCCGTCACCGTCATTACGCGCCAGCGCATGGATGACCAGGCGATGACCGACATCAACGACGTGGTCAAGGCGACGCCCGGTTTGTTCCTGGACTTTTCCTCTGGTCCTGGTCGGCAGACCTACAAGGCACGCGGTTTTGAAATCGACAACTTGATGTATGACGGCATCCCGAGTGGCTACGACGGCGTTAACGTCGGCTCCCAGCCTAACTTGGCGATGTTTGATCGAGTCGAGGTGGTGCGCGGTGCCACCGGCCTGGTGACGGGTGCAGGCAACCCTTCGGCCGCCATCAACCTGATCCGCAAGCGGCCATTGGCCGAGCAGAAACTCACCCTGACCGGTGCCGCCGGCAGTTGGGACGACTACCGTGGCGAGGTCGATGCCTCCAGCCCGCTCAACGACAGTGGCACGTTGCGCGGCCGGGTCGTGACCTCTTACCAGGACGCCAACAGCTTCATCGACAATGTCGAGGAGGATCATGGCCTGTTCTATGCGGTCACCGAAGCGGACTTGAGCGAGGACACCACCCTGACCCTGGGGTTTTCCCACCAGAAGGACAAGACCAATTACTTCTGGGGGTCTTCGATGATCGGCCAGGACGGCCATCATCTGGACCTGCCACGCTCCTATAATCCGGGGACGGATTGGGAGAACAAGGATCAGGAGATCAACACCGTATTCGCCGAAGTTCGTCATCGCCTGGCCAATGACTGGAACCTTCAGGTCAACGCCAACTACTCCGAACAGAACGCGTTGTTCTCCGGCTCTTATCAATCGCGCTGGGACAACAACACACTGGCCCGCACGGTTTACCAGGCCGACTTCGATGAAAACCAGGCCGGCGTAGACGCCTTTGCCAGTGGGCCCTTCGAGGCGTTCGGGCGCAGCCATGAACTGGTGGTGGGCGCCAGCAAGCGCATCAACGACACGACCATCCACAACTACAGCCCGTACGACATGAACTGGCCGATCAATGGGGGTAAACCGAACTTCGTTCATACCAACAACCAGCGCGAAGTGACCACCCAGGACGGCGTCTACCTCACCACACGCCTGAGCCTGGCCGACCCGTTGAAGCTGATCCTCGGCGGACGCCTGGACTGGTACGACTACGATAACCGCGATGGCGACACCGACTACAAGGTCACCCGTAACCTCACCCGTTACGCCGGCTTGATCTACGACCTGGACGACCACCACTCGGTCTACGTCAGCTACAGCGATATCTTCACGCCGCAGCGCGAAAAGGATACCTCGGGTAGCCCGGTCAAGCCGATCGTCGGCAAGAACTACGAGGTCGGCATCAAGGGCGAATATTTTGATGGCGCGCTGAATGCGAGCGTGGCGCTGTTCCGCGTCGATCAAGAGAACCGCGCGGTGAAGATACCCCCGGCAGACTGCCCACAGGCAGAATGCTACGAAGCCTCCGGCGAGATTCGCAGCCAGGGTATCGACTTCGAACTGCAAGGCGCCTTGACCGAAAACTGGCAAGTCGGCGGTGGCTATACCTACGCGCGAACACACACCATCAAGGATGCCGCCAACCCACAGAACGTAAACAAGCAGTTCGACCCCGACACACCGGAGCATCTGTTCAAGCTGACCACCAGCTACCACTTCCAGGGCCCGCTGGAAAAACTGCGCGTGGGCGGCAACGTCTCCTGGCAGAGCCGCCTGTACAACGACATCCCGCTGGCTGATGGCAGCAAGTACCGCCTCGAACAGGGCAGCTACGCGATCACCGACCTGATGGCCGGCTACCGGGTCAGCCAGAACCTGGATTTGCAGGTCAACGCCAACAACATCTTCGACCGCCGGTACTACTCGACCATCGCCAACTCCGTGAGCTATGGCGGTGACGCCTATGGCAACCCGCGCAATATGCTGCTGACCGCCAAGTACAGTTTCTAAGAAGAGCGGATTTGTCTGGTCCTGAACCAAGTTCATGCCTGTTTCAGGGCCAGACCCAGCACCTGAAATCGTCTCTTTCTCTGTCCGGACGAAGGTCTTTCCAGCGGGTTATGAAAGAAGCGCTCTCAACTGCGCGGGAACGGCGACCACCTCCTTGGTTTCCGGCGAGACACATACATGAGTGACATTTGCCACAAAAGATAAGGGCCCATCAACAACAAACCCTTCGACCAGAAACGTGAATGAATGAACACCCACCTTCGCCACACTGACTTTGATAGATAACTCATCATCCCACGTCAAAGGCACCAGAAACTCCATGGACATGGCGCGTACCGGCGGCAATATTTCAAAGCCCATGAGTGTCCTAAGCCCGGGCCTGCCAAGCCACTGATCAAGTGCAACATAGATAGCCTCTACTGAAAAATACGAAAATCGCGGCGTGTACACCACGCCTGCCGGATCACAGTCGCCAAATAAAATCGTTCTACTGACGAAAACCGCATGAGGCATTGGTCTCTTTCCCTTTAGTTATTCGAGCCTTGGTAGGTATTTTTGTCGCCGCCATCAAAGCTCAAACCGTATCCGGCTCTCACGACGCTGTGCCGGTGGCAAATCCTCGCCTAGCCTGACCGCCGTCAGTAGCTGCTCGACACCGACATGTATGGCATCCGCTTGCACATTGGACGGCTTGAAGTCCGGTGCGTTATCAAGGCCTTGGCGGTGTGCTTGAATGATCTTCACGTCTTGGCGAATGACGATGCGGGTGTACAGATGGATGAACGGACGCAACGTCCGCAGTACCCAACGGGGTAGGCGGAAGCGGTAGGCAATGTAGGTATAGACGCGCGACTGACGTGAATCGATTGGCGTGATTTGACTGATGATCAAAAAAGCCGAACGCTCGCCCCACTGGTAGTCGCAGCGCGTGACGTTGGGCGCAAAAAAACGATCCGTGTGAACCAGCGGCTCGCCGTCAGGATTACTCAGCCAGTTCATGACACCAATCTTGTCCCCGTCATCGTGATAGGTCACTTCAATGCTCCGCGCTTTACACGCGAGCGTGGCGTCCATCGAACGACCGGTGCTGGATCTGAAGATGCCCTCGTGCACGAATACGGTATGCGGCACGTCCATGAAGTTCTGCACCAGGCTGCCTACGTCGGCCTCAAAGGTGTTGATCATGAAATAGCTCTGCCAGCGCTGGTCAGCGTAAGCCGGTAGCCTGAACACAGGCTTGGCCTGCGGGTCACCTGCACCGGTGTATACCCAGATCAAGCCATCAAGTTCCTGCACGGCAAAATGACGCTGTTTGTACCGGTACTCGCCTGATGGCGATGAGCACTGTTTATCGCCGACACTGGGGATATGAACCACGTGCCCTTGGGCATCGTAGCGCCAGCCATGGTAGGGACAGACGAGGCAATTATCGGAAATCTTGCCGGCGGACAATCGGGTTCCCCGATGCACGCATTGGTCCAGCAACGCCGCTACCTGCCCATCACCCTGACGAAAAAGCACCAGGTTCAGTCCGAGGATTTTTGCCCTGTAAGGTGTGTTCTTACGCAGCTCTTTCTGCGCGCAAGCCACATACCATTGTTCGAGGGTTGCATCGCAAGGTGCCTCGAAGGTGGGATTTAAAGATGCCGACATGAGCTTTCCGTTAGCGCGAGAATGGCCTCGGCTGTCTCGAGCCGATTGATAAGAGGGCGAGGTTTGACGTCACCGGCGCGGATACCGCTTAACTCCGCCGCCTGTTGCAGTACTTGAGCCAGCAGATCAGCGCTGCCTTTGAGCAGGCGAACCCGAAGAGGCCCCAACTGCCCAAGTCTGCGTGCCTGGTTGTAATGAAAGGCGTTGGACAGCTCCGACTCGACCGCCAGCGCCAGCGCGCTTGCATCCAGGTCTTCAGATGTCGCCACCAGCGCGAGGTAATGCGGTGGCATGGCCGAAGCATTGGGGATCAGGCAAGCAGCCCCTGTCGTGGTGAGGCAACGGTCAAATATGCTCTGCACGATGTGCTCATCAAGCTTTTCTCCGACCAGATCACTGGTCACCGTAGTACGCCCCACAAACTCTACACGCGGCGTAGCCCCCAGCATTCCGACGACTCGGACCCGGTCCCCCAATGCGTAGCGATACAAGCCGCCACCGGTTGTCAGCAGCACTTGCACGCTTTCGCCCATGCGCAGGGAGTGGGCATTGCGTAGCGAACCGTCTTCGCAGAGAAACTCGAGATAATGGCTGCCAATCGCCAAGGGACATCCCGGCCCGTCACCAAATGGCACGCTCACCACACCTTCGGTGGCAAAAAGCCCTTTAGGTAACCATTGCACCTGAGGGAAGCGCGCCGCCAATTGCCTGTAGTAGCTGCGGCTGGGGCCATCCATCCAGCAACTGACGGCTGCCAGCCGTGGCCATAACTCGGTGCAGACACCTTGGGATCGCGCGCGACGCAACGCAGACCTGCGGGCGGCGGGAAGCGCATTGTCCAGCCATGCAAACGTCTGCTCATGCTCAGCGGTTTCGCCATCGAAAATTGGCTGTAACAGACTGGTCAAGAACGTAGGGCTCCAGACACTGATAAAACTCAAATCAGCGTCTGCCACCAACGCCAGGAGGGTCTGTCTACGCCAGTTGGACAGATCGCCGGCGAACTCTGGAATCAACAACGTCCCGGCCAGCCCGGCAATGCTGCTGCCGCTCAAGTACTCCAGGTCACTGGCTGAACCAACGGCAATACCATTGGGGCCCGTCACCGGCACTTGCAAAGGGGGTGACATTGACCAATAGCCTGAGCCATGGCTGATCCCGGGGACTTGACGGTGCATATCCGCAAGCCAGACGCCTAAAGCGCTGTGCATTTCAGAGAGAAAGTCGCGTGTATAAGGAATCGCTTTGTGCAGCGCACTGCTACCGCTTGTACGTTCAAAGAACAGTGGCGGGCGGGATGTCAAGATCGGTTCCGATTCCTGTTGGGCTCGCTGTATCCAGGGATGCAGTTGCGCGTAAGCGTGAATCGGGACGTTGTCGCGAAACTGCATTGAATCAGCGATACGCGCAAAGTGGTGGGCACGCCCGAACGCACAATCACTGTTGGCCTTTAGCAATCGCTGCAACAGGCGTTCTTGCGTCAGTTCTGGTTGCTCAAGTTGCTCGTGCCACCGATCCAGCAGGGGTTGGGCACTGTCTATGAAACGTTTCCACAGCGCGCGTTTGGCGCCATTGTTGGCACTCATCAAAAGTAGGTCTTGTCGAGTTGCGTCACGTCATCCGGTAAACGCTGGGGCGGCAAGAAAACCGTTAGCCAGCCAAACCACAATGGCCGGGTTTCCTTCAGGTTCGAGGCCCGGTGCATCTGCTGCCAATGCAGTCCTGATTGGCGATGATGGGTGAGGTTGTAGTTAAAATTCAAAAATGCCCAGCGGACCAGGCGCGGCGCCCTCATGTTGTAGGCCCCCTCCACCACGTCCAACGGTGTGCGCATGTGGTAGACCCACTGCAGCGAAGACCAGGAAAAAGCAAAAGCGATGTAGGTCACCAGGACGACAGGCCACTTCCATCCCAACACTGTCCCGGCCGATAACCACACCGCGACACTGGCGATCGCCTCCAGCCGGATACGGCTGAAATCGCTTTTTGAAAAGTCCTTGAAGGCCGCCGCATACGTATTGACCTCTGCGGTTTGCGACCACCTGTCCGTGATACGTGCCGGCAGTAGCGGCAACAAAAGACTGCCGATAAACGCTGCGAACCAGATACCCCCCAGAATCGCGAAATAGTATTCGACTCGTTTGCGCAGCAACGACTCGTCTGCGCTGGCAAAATCAGCCAACTCTGCTCGTGTGCGATTACGCGTGTGATGCCCCAGATGGTTGATATGGATGAGCGTAGCCGATGCACCAAACAGGGTTGAAGCCCACCACATGACGAAATAATTCAGCTTTTTTTGACTATGGGCCAGCCCATGAAAGGCCTCGTGCATCATCGAAAAGACGCCTTGCATGACCAGGCAAAAAGGCATCAGCACAAGCCACTTGGGCCAACCCGCATCCGTGTGTGACAACCAGGTCAGCGTCGCCCCCCAAACCAATGTCTGCAGCATCAGTACACACAGATTGGCCACGTCGTAACGACTAGAGGGTGGAATGTCACCAGAACTGCGCATAAGAGGTCCCATGGAAAGTCGGATATCCATTTACACGATCAATGACAAAAGAGATAGCCTATAGTTTTTCAGGGCCGCACCCGTCGATATGTCGTATCTCAAAGGCCTCTTGTCCTGGTGCTCGGCGGCAAAACCACCTGCCGCAAAAATTCCCCTGCGCAACGTACGCTTTGCTCTCGATGAGCGAATTCCCCGTTATTGGTACCGTGACTGGCCTCACGTCACGCGTTTTTTTGATGGCCTGTCGATCATGTTTCCACTCGGCGAAAAGCTGTTCATTGATAGCGTCACGCACTTTCGTACCGAGATAGAAACCGATCGTTCGCTGTGCAACGCGGTTGAAGCGTTTGTTTATCAGGAGGCGTCGCATATTCGTGAGCACAGGCTGTATAACCAGCTACTCGCGGCACAAGGCGCGCCTGTTGAGGCACTGGAACAACTGCTGCTGCGCCGACAAGAGGTTGGCAATCGATTTACGCCAGCGACTCGTCTGGCCATGACCGCCAGCCTGGAGCATTTCACGGCCATTCTCTCTGATCAGCTTTTGCGAAATCCCGCTGTTCTCAACGGTGCCGATTCGAGGATGGCCATGCTCTGGCGTTGGCATGCCATAGAAGAAACCGAACACAAGGCCGTCGCCTACGACGTGTTGTGCCGGGTTGTGCGCAATCCACTTTGGCGATACCTGATGCGGTGCGGGGTCATGCTGATAATGACCGCGTACTTCGCCGTCGATGTGCTGTATTTCATTTACCAACTTGCAGGGACCGATGGGCAACGCCGTAACTGGCGAGGGTGGGCGCGCTTGCAATGGTGGTTGTTTGTGAGTCCTGGCCCGCTGACCCGTGCATTTCCGAGCTGGCTGGCCTGGTTCATTCCTGGTTTTCACCCCGATAAGCTCGACAACAGTGAAGCCTTGGAAGCGGCCCGCCGAAGACTGGATGAATTCGCTGAGCCCAAGCCATGAGCCCATCCTCGCCGGAAAAAAAAACCTGGATACCAGAAGGCTTTGACGAATGGCCACTTCACTTTCCAGCAACGCAATGGGCGAGGCCTGCTGCACACCTTGATTGGACAGAGCAATTTATCGCGTGCTGGCATGCCCCCGTGCCACGTCTTCCTCGAAGTACGTTGGTGGTGCTGGTTGCCGGGCTGTTTTCCGAATGGTTGCCACGTTGTTTTCAAGATTGCGCCCAGACGTTACGGCGCTCGAACTATCAGGTTCTGCGCATGCCCGTGCGCTCTTCGCGTGGGGTGATGGCTCAAGGAACGTCTATCGACAAGGTACTGACTGCCGAACTCAAGCCAGGCCAGCGATTTGTTGTGTTGGCGCACAGTAAGGGGGGGCTCGATGCACTTGCAGCCCTCCTACAGAACAGCGTCTTGAGTGAGGCGTGCGACGGCGTGGCGTTGGTGCAACCGCCGGCAGGCCCGTCGACGGTCATGGATGAGGTGCTGGGTTGCAGCACGTGGCAACCGGCCCAACGATATCCTCTGGATCACCTTCGTCGAGTGTTTGCAAAAATGCCGTGGGTGGCCGATGGCACACGAGACATCAGCCGCCTGCGCGACCCGCACATTGCTCACATGCTCAATCATCTGGGCCCTGACCTGCATTGCGCGCATGTCGTCAGTTGGAGCTGCGCGCCCAGCTCTGGTTTTGACACGCATCACGCACGCCTCAATGCACGGCGACCCGGCTGGGCCCATGACGGTCAGTTTTACCTCGACCATCAGCGACTCGAGGGCATGCCGCAGATTTGCCTGCCGCACCTCGATCACGGCCAACCTGTTTTGGGCGGCGGTGGATTTGATGCGACCCGTTTCTGGTTGGCGCTGTTGAACGTCTTGCACGAGACCAAGCCCGGCCGGGGCAATCAGACGAGATAGATCTCAAACCCCGGAATACGCGCCGCGTCCACCGGTGCCAGTGCTGACGCACTGCCGACGCAGGGCGCCGTATACAGGTCCATGGGAAGGGTGACGCTACGATAACGTTTCATGGCAGCCCAAAGCGGGTCATTGTCATACAAGCACATTTGCATCAACGCGTACTGACCGCGAACGCGCACCCAAGCGGCATCCAGCAGCGCAGCGAAAATGTGCGGGTTGCGCTGCCGCACCTGTAGATGAGTCAGGTAGATGTCCTGCAGTGCCTCGCCAGGTGCAGCGATTGCAGGGCGCCCCAGGACTGGCGCACAGGCGTTGAAAGCCAGGCGAAGCGCCTGGTGTGGCAAGGGCAGCTTTTCCAGCACCACCCGCTTGATACGCCCGGCATCCCAAGGGGCCACACAACCGAGCACATTGTTACGGGCGTCCAAGGCCAGGAGAAATGACTCGATACCGAAGTCCGGCCAGGTGTCCAGGCGTCGCGAAAACTGCGCTTCACTAAAGACGCAACCAAAGGGCTGGCCTGCCGACTCGCTGTCGAGAAATGCCCGCAGTGCATCCGTATGGGCCGGCTGGGCTCGAACGATGCGGACGCTTTCCAGCGTTCTTGGCGCGCTGCTCCATCCCCGCTGACCATACACGGAGACATTGCTATAGCCACGCCAGTGCGAAAGCATCAGCGGATTGGCTCGCCGCCCCCCCAGAAGCGAGTGAGCCGCAAGCCTATTGCCGCGAATGACACAGCAATACGCGTGCTGCGCACCGGTTTCATGGGCCAACGCTTCGAGCCGCACTTTGACCTCGGCCATCCACGACTTCGACAAACGCCGGTCGGGCACCAGTCGCAGATCCCCCAGATAGGCCACCGGCTCGATACCGCCATTAAGGTAGCCATCGCGGACCACCAGGCTGGCGATGCCTTTCAGTTCGCCCACCTCGCTTTCCGCTATCCAGGTTCGATGATCCGTGGCGTGACAACGATGCAGCGCGAAATAGTCCGGCCCACGGTCAAACCGCATCGGCAAGCCACCCTGCATCGCCCGCTGCGCCTGAAAGTCGAGTAATTTCAGGTTGTCCGCGGCGCTTGCCTGGCGGATCAGCATGGCGATGGTTGAGCGGCAGCAAACAAGCGCAGCACCATCGGCCGTAAATTATTGGGGTGCAGCTCGCACAAACAGACCAACTCATCACCCGATGCGTAAAAAGGATTTCTTTCCAGAAAATACAATACGTTTGCCAGACGCAGGTGAGGCGCAGGAACCTGTGCCAATTCCGTGCTCAGCCGACCTTGTGGAACCTTGAAGGACAGAACACCCGTTTTCGGATCATAGGCCTCACCAAAACGATCGATCGCCAAGTGGTCCATCAGCGCCTGGACGCCAGAATCCGTCATGGCCCCGGCTCGGGGTGAATAGTTCAACGCCATGGCGCCTAAATAACGGTACGTTCGGTGACCCTTGCAGATCAGCAACCAATAGAGAGGGATTTCAGACTGCTCCTGCCAGATCTCCCCCGCCAGTCGCATCCAGGCGAAGGCCAGTTGCTGGCTTCCCCAGTGTTCACGATCAATGATGGTATCGCCCGAAAAAATCACCCTGATCGGTTTGCCAGACCAGGTTTTTTCATAAAGTTTGAGCGTGGTGAATCCGACGATTACTTCACCCGCATCCCGTAATACGATGCAGTGGGTTTTTTCCTGGAAATCCTGATCAAACCTTGCTCGCGAGGTGTCGTCGTAGGACGCAGCATAAATCTCGAACATCCGATCAATTTCATTCAGATGCAGATGGGCGCATTCAACGGAGGTTGCACTCAAACTCATGGAGACCTTCAGCATCGCAAGCAAGGGGGGACGGATATTGGCCAGATCAATCGGCCAATGCAACGTAGACTTCCATTCATCGCCCTCCTCGTTTACCCAGGCGCCTTGATCATGTCATCCACTGTCGCACACCATCCTGTCAATGCCTCAAGGGTGACCCGCCCCGTCAGTTGGCTGCTGGCCTACACCGTTGTGACGGGGGTCCTGTATTTTCTTGTCACGCACTTCCCGATGGGGCCGGTACGGGTTATTCAGCCCGGCGGTATCGATGCGCATATTGCGCAACTGCCCTACACACTCCCCTTGTACCTTAGCTATCTATTGATCATGCCCGCGCTCGTGTTTCTCGGGCGTCGCTGCGACTGGCTGTTACCGGTTTTTTTTGCCGGGGCCCTGGCCTCTGGAACCTGCTTGGTGAGCCACCTGTTCTGGCCAACCCTTATTGAGCGCCCGGATAGCCCGTCGCAGTGGCTAACGTGGTTCTACAGCATTGACTCACCGCTAGCGGCGTCACCCAGCGGACATGTGGCATTGCCGGTGGCTATCAGCGTTGTGCTGGGTTATCTGCGTGTCCGCCAGGCATGGGTCTTCGCGCTGTGGAGCCTGATGCTGGCAATCACCGTGTTGACGACGGGCCAACATGTGCTGCTCGATGTGGTCTATGGAGCAGCCATTGGCGCAGCAGCGGGTTTGGCAACCATCACGCTGAGTCGCCTCAAGGTGGATTTGCGCACCCTGGCGGCCATCCTGCTTGAATGGTTGTGCATCATCGTGACGTTGCGCATTGCGCTGTATGCCGCGGACTGGCGTTTCTATTGCCTGGCGTTTGTCATCATTGCCGCGCGCCAACACGCGCTGTTCATTCTGTACCACGACGCGACTCACTATCACCTGACGCGTCATCGCGGTATCAATGACTTTTTGATCAACGTGGCCATCGGTGTTCCGGGTACGGTGCCCATTGAGTTCTATCGGCCACTGCACCTCGAGCATCATCAGCACACGGGATCAACGAAAGATCCGGAGCGGCGCTTTCTTTATCACCAGCAGCCGTGGAACTTCCGACCACTGTCCGGGAAATTATTGCTCAGGCAATTGCTGGGGGATCTGTTCATCATCAATACGCTGCGCAATCTGCGCGCCTACAGAGAGGCGGGAGGAGCATCACCGAAGATGACCCGGCCGATCGCCGCTGCGGGCATTATCTGGCTCGCCCTCTTGTCGTTCATCACCTGGCAAACCAGCGCCCAGACCATGATGCTTATCGTGCTGTTATGGTTTTTGCCACTCGCCACTTTGGGAACGCTACTACAGAAAATTCGTAGCATCGCCGAACACAGTGGCGGGCCTGATGTAACCCCAGGCTGGCAGCAATGGACTTACGCATGGAAAGTGGGATGTGTCGGAAGGTTTTTCATTTGGCCTTATCACATCAATCTGCATCTGCATCATCATCGCAGCGCCAACCATCCATGGCATGTGCTTCCAAGCCTGCTGAGGACCGACGAGCGTTTAATGGACTCGCGTACGCTGCTTTCCCTGCTCTGGTCTGGGTCGAAGCAAAAAAGCTGATTCAACCCTCTTTCGGTTGTTTAATGCTCGGTGTCGCGTTTCGGACTTCCCACGCGAACATAGCGGTGCAACAGCAGCCTGATCAGCACTTGCGCCCCTTCTCATGGTCTACCGCAAGCCACCAATGGCACCACCTGCACACATCCACCCCAGAGACACTCTCACATGAAAATGGCTGCCATGTTTGTACTCACCTGGATTGGCTTCACCTCAGCAGGTGCATTTGCCGGTGATCGGAACCAGGACTATCGAGAGGCAAACAGGCGCCACTGGGAACACCAGCGGGAAATGAATAGAGCAGAAGACAGGAAACACCGCGAGCGCCATGAAGAGAGGGAGCGGGACGAGCGCAAGCATTATGAAGAAATGGAGCGGGAAGAGGCCAGGCGTAGGGCGCAGTACTATCAAGAGCGGTAGAAAGCCTCCCCTCAGGGTCAAACCACAATTTGATAACCGTGGCCTGACCCTGATTTTGCATGCCGATCCGGCGCGTTCTTGGACGGTCGAGAACCTTGCCAAAATCGCGGGTGTTTCTCGCTCGACCTTCGCTTTGCGATTCAAGCAAAAATCTGGTGTCACCCCTTTAGAGTACGTCTTGCGCTGGCGCATGCAATTAGCTACGAGATTGTTGAAAACAAACCACACCACCATTTCGTCCATAGCACAAAAGCTGGGCTATGACTCCGACAGTGCTTTTAGCCACGCTTTCAAGCGCATCATGACCTGTTCGCCTCGTGAATACAGAGAGAGCAGCTCCATATCCCCGCAGGAAAATCGGGACCAGACCATAATTTGATAACCATGGCCTGCCCCCCGATTCCCCCCCTTCTTCACGCACGGGTTGCGCCTGCCCATACGTCTGGCTGAAGTTAGCTACAGGCTCATGAGCTCACGTTTTGCGTCGTCTACACTTTGAGGAGTAAGCGTTGTTGCGGAATGAAGAAACGGTCCGCGTGCGACGCCATGCAACAAAGTAACAAACCCTTCCCACTCTGTTACATACTGGTTTAGCCTTATGAAATCCGCAACTTTTGCCGCTTCTGTAGTATTCGCTTCAGAGTAATAAGTATCAAGCCATACCCTTAGCAACCCCCTGACAGCGTCACTGCTCCGCTCGCCAGTTCGACTTGCTATATAATTTCTAACCTCTCGATATGAAAGGCTTTCGACTTCCACCCCCTTTCCTTTGGCGCACTCATACAGGGAAAACACTTGCTCCCTCAATTCTCTCGCATGATCTTCTTGATCTATCCAGCCCTGATCAAATTCAGAAAATTTACTTTGTGCGCAGTACATTGTCAGCAACGTCATGAGGTGTATTTTTTCAGAAAACACATATCTGTAATTATCTTTAATTTTGATTTTTTCAAGTTCGGCCAGAATCTTACGCGCTTGGGGATATGCTCCCTCGAACGCCGCAGGATCTCGCCTCCAGCAGGTTTCTATTGCTGCGTGACTTTTGCCATGTGTTAAGCAAGGGTATTGAGCGGCGAGATCGCTCAACTTCTTATTGGCTATTGAATATTGATCCGATGCTAATCGATTGGTTTCTACAAGGGCAATCTCATTGAGACTCACGCCCTTATCGACCAACTCAAATTTATATGAAGACCTCATTTCATAGCTATTTGGTTTCTCCCGATGCCTTGCCATAAGGGACAGTTCAGTCGACAAAGTATTCGGCGCCTCCCAGGAAAATTCGCCATTTTTTTTAGTAGTCACTTCAGACATCCCTAAGCCACCGGACGGAGTGTTTTCACTTAAAATAATCACAGCACTATTTTCGGAAGCTCTTTCCGGTGGTTTTAGGGATTTGTAAGAAGGGTAAACAGTAACCCATCCAGTAACTTCAGCCCCCCGTGCGTAGGGGCCAAGACCCAAAGTAAAAACGAGCACGACAACTAACATTTTATCCACAAACACCCCCTTTCAATCTAAATTTTCTTTCCTCGAACTCAGGCTCTGGGTTGGCGTCCGCCCACAGAGTGACCTTATCGGAAGAATCAAGATGACAACCGGTTAACTCGCTCAATGTTGCTCTAATCATAGCCTTGTCATCATCACTAACTTTTGTAGCAGCAGCCTGATCTCTTTCTAACGCGATTACTTGCTCCAAGCTTCTTTTAGTACGCAGCCGCCTAAGACGATCTATACTCGAATATGTTTTTGCGGCCCCAAGAACTGACGCAGCTGCGTTCTCAATGCTTGCCGCATTTTTTTGCTGGGAATCACTTAGCAACGACTGTAGATATAAAGATCGAGACGACACCAATACCGGGACAATTGTTTGCGCGGTTGAAACGGTAACAGTGACGGTTGGAGAGGCTACAACTTGACCTTGGGAAATGACATTTTTTGAAGCAGGATCAAAGGTTCCACTGAACGTATTCCAATACGAACTCGTGCTAATTTTATCTATAGGCCTACTTAGAAGAATAAAGCGCCCTCTCCTCAGCGGCGTAAGGTCTGAGCCGTATGAGTTATTGATAGTCTCGGAAGAGTAAAACTGCACTGTATAGTCAAGAAGCTGTCTGTTATCTCGATTCGAAAGAATCAACCCCGCTGCTTTTACACCCAAGCTAAAGGCAGCTTGATTCACTCCTGACGCTATTGGACTTAACGATTGGGAGATCTGGCTAACTTGGGCCAATGCATCTCGGGCCTCCTGATTTTTTTCAGCGTATACATCTATAACTCTAATATGAAACAGAGGCGCTATTCGAGCATCCCAGCGCGGTTCAAAATACAGCAATAAATTTGAAAAATTTAGCGCTTGGTCCGGATTAACACCTCTCTGGTACCAAGCGACAATTGGGGTGCTAGTTCCATTATCCGACGCCCCAACCTCTATCACGATAGCAATATCCATCGTCCGGGAGCTATCCGCACGCGGCAATGTGACGCTATCCAAAATTACGGATATTGGGCTGCCATGACTTATATCGGAGGATTCATCTGGACTTAATGTATCCGAACGCGAAAGCTTATAAACATCATTCTCCTTATTTGGCGATACATAAAATACTCTATTATCAAAATAGTCGGGGGTATTTATTACATTTCTGTCACGCTCAGAAAACCCAGACCCCGCAGTACAACCTGCAACAAACAATACAAGCACAATGAGTGAAATATGGTTCATATCACTTCTCCCTGAAGAAACTTGTCTATTTTTATTCTAACCTGTCCATCATGTGCCGAGGGCTGAGGGTGTAGATGAGCTACCAGCTCATTTCCCCATCTTCTGTGTAGGTGAGCAGATGACTGCGATTTTCTGAGAGTCGCGCTCTTGACCGACACATACCCTAATATGCAGACGCGCGAGACATATTTCTCTCTCCTGAGACTTTCAGATCAGCCAATAAAACAGCATCGTTTCATCGTGCCGCACAGCCATCTGAACTCCAGACCTTTGCCAATTGCCACCTCTCTTTTCAAAGGAACATTATGTCCCTCATAACCACCTCCCCTTATGAATGCGCTTACTTTATTCAAGCTTCAATTTAGCCAAAGTCAATAGCGCTTCGCCATCGTTCGTTATGAGATTTTATGCAAGACGAATAAACAGTTACTTCGATTTTGTATATCCGAAATTGAATCGTCGGAATTTGAGGAAAAAGTAAAACCGTTTTCGTTTCTAAGCCCCGCGTTGTACAGCGATCCAAATAACATCCCCGCGACAAACTCCACCACTCCCTCTATCCTTACCCGCCCCAAGACATCGCACCACCCTGCCTCCCTCAATGGACTTACCGGAGACATCTGTGCAACGCCCTACCCTTCTCATCGCCTCAGTACTGCTAACCGCCTGCGCCAGCCAACAGCCACCGGCCGATAAGCAAGCCACCCTGCTCGCTCAGCCGTTGACGCCCAACAGCCTGATGCGCGAAGGCGACGTCATCAACTTCCAGGTGTTCGCCCCCCGCGAACCGAACTTACCCTTCTGGCAAACGGTTCAGTTTTCGGCGGCCTGCTCCAGGCCCCAGGTCAACCTGGTTTACTCGTTCATGCTCCGCCGCTCCTACGCCAACAATAGCGGCCGCTATGCCCCGCCAACAGCGTTGCCCGAGCGTTATCACGCCACGCTGATGAACAACCGGGAGTTCACCCAAGCGTGTAAAAATCTCCCCGCTCCGGATTGGCGCCAGGTGATGAAGGGGGACGCTGAACGGTGGCTGTTGCTGGATAACAGCAGCGTGCGCAAAAGCGGTAAACAGGTGCAATTCTGGATGGCGTACGACGAGCCGCAGACCCGCCTGAACCCGCTGAGTAACTCTCCTTTCACGCAGACCCGCGAGCAGTACACGCTGGACTGCGCAGCGCGAAACGTCACGCTGCTGGCCCGTTATTACCTCAATGCCAATAACGAGGTCACTGACGGAAAAATCGAGATGTTTCCCGAGGCCAAGGCGATGACATCAGCCGACCAGGATCAGTTGAAGGTGTTTGAACTCGTGTGCAACGCGCCGACGACCATTGCCACTCTGCCGACGTTCAAGTCACGTACCAAAGCACCGATCGCGGCGGATGCCCTGCCCGACATCAACCCCGGAGTGTTGAGGAGCATTGAGCAACTGCACATGCCGGCCCCGGCCAAGACGCTGACTTACATTGAGTTGTCAGGCACCGCCAGTCATTCCCAGGAGAGTTGGCCGGAGCGTACTGAGTATTTTCTGTCCACTGACCCTGTGACCGGGCAGCTGCGCATTGTTCACAAAAGCGAAAACCTCAATGGCCGCCAGATCAACTGGCGCGGCCTGATCAGGCTATCAGGCACAGAGCAGGCCACGCACTCCGAGAACACCGAGGTGGTCGACAGCCTGAGTTTCCGTGGCGATTGGCAGCGTATGCCTGTGGGCGGTCAACTGGGCTTCACCCGCCAGGGCAGCCTCACCAGCAATCTGATCGGCACCGTGGGCAAGGAACCGAAAACCTTCGACTGCACCGTCGACAGTGAAGGGCCAGCCAAACGACTGAACCCAGCCTTGAGCGGTAACGCCAAGGCGTTGAGCTGCCGTGAACAGCGCCCAAGCTCAACAGTCGTGCCGCTGAAGCACTATTACTACTTGGTTGACTATGGGTTCTTCTATCACGCCAGTACTGACAAAAATGACTCGGTATCCATCGACATGCATGTGCAGAGCGTGAAGTGAGTGAAGGTCTGCGGGACCGGCTTTCGCCGGTTCCGCGCGCTCACCGCCCAACCGCCCCCTCATACCGCCGCTGAATCCGCTCCAATTCCCCTGAACGCCGCAACTTCTCCAACGCACTGGCCCACGCCGCCACCACTTCATCGTCACTGTCAGGACTGAAGGCGATGTACAGCGATGAGCGATACAGCTCGATAGGGATCCGTCGCAAGGTGCCCGGCGCGATGTTCAACTGACGGCTGTAATAGGCCACGCCCGCGTCGGTGTCGCCGATGATGATGTTGGTGCGCCCGGCGAGCAGCATGCGGTAGAGCAGCTTGCTCTCGGTGGCGCTTTTGTCCAGGTTGTTGAAGCCCAGTGACTGCAGCCTCTGGGGCACCAGGCCGGCGTGGCGCGTAGTGATCTGGGGGGCGTTCAGGAGTTGTTCCAAGGTGTCCAGTGGGGGCGTATTGGCCAGTTGATAGGGGTGGATGGACTCTTCCACGATCGGGCCGACCCATTTGTACAACGACTCGCGCTCCGGCGTGCGAAACATGGAGTACATGATGGTCTTGGGCCGGTTCCTCAGCATCTGGCTCGCTCGCATACTCGGCTGCAACAGCACCTCGAAGTCATTCCCGGTCAGCGTCATGATGGCCCGGACGATCTCGGTGATCATGCCGGTGAGTTGGTTGTTTTCCTGGTAGTTGTACGGTGCCCACTCTTCGGTGACGACTTGATACTCCTCGGCCCCGGCATCAACCGTGCCGAGCAATAGGCAGAGCAGCGCTGCAGCCGGTGTCGAATGTCTCACAGGTTCTCCCGGTGGGTTGTTCGGTGTTTGTGCATGGACGGGCCTGATTCAAGGGGGCAAGGTAAGCATAGACCCAAACACACGCCCAACTGTTGACGCAGTCCACATTCCGCCCCTTAGCAACCCCCAGGCCTTGGTGTACGATCAGCGCGATCCGGATATCGGCCAGCGTACGCGGCGCTTCCCTTTCGCCCTTCTCCCTGTGACCCAACCCACATGAATCCGATCGACCCACTGTCGTTTCAACGCATCATCACCGCCCATGGCGATTTCGAAGGCGCGGCGTATTTCGACGCTGAGGAAAGCCTCGCCCACGAGGTATTTGCTGACCGCATCGTGTTCCAGACCAACTACCTGGATTACCGCAGCTACGAGGTCGATCTCGCCGAGGGCTGCGTACGGGTGCGCAAGACACGGCTGGATAACTACCTGCGCGGCCATAAGGCCCAGGTGATCGATGACGACATGGACGACGAGGATTGGGCCGAGCTGGGCAGTCTGTGGCAGCGTTTGAGCCACGACCTGGACACCCAGGGGCAAGGGCCGCAGCCCGATTTGGCCGATACCCTGGCCGATCTGTTTGATTGCCTGTTCGACGAGGCGCGCGCGCAGGCGCTCATTCAAAACATGCCGGCGCCTACCGGGCAGTGGGATTGGGCTTGGACGCAGGTCGAGTCAGCGCTCACCGAGGCCAATCAGTTGGCGGGGTTCGAATGGAAGGAGTGGTCGTCCTACGGGATCGATGCCGTCAATGCCCTCGCCCCGCTGCGGCAGTTGGGCATTGAAATCCCTGCGCCTGAGCGTAAAGCCATCGATGCCATCAACCGCGCCAACGATTGGGAACGCGCACTGCTGCAGTACTTCAACGCCCAGTTGGAGGCCCATGATTTGAAGTTGTTGGCCATCGGCACGCACTTCGATGAATACCAGGCCTTCGCCTGCCTGCCCATGAACGGTCTGGGCCTGATCAACACCCTGGAGATCATGGGCAGGCTGGGCATCGTCTACAAATATTAAGCGACCGACGCCACGCGCTTTCGGTCCGCTTTTACCAGCCCATAAGGGCTACCCCTCCTTTGAGCCTCGAAGTGACGACATGACAAACTGTGAGCAATGCGGGTCCCTCCTCCCTTACGACACCGCTGCTTGCCCGCGATGCGCCGGGGAATTTCGGCACACGGTAGAGGCACACGCACCAAGGCCCCAGCCGTCGAAAGGGCAGAAAATCCTGAAATGGGTGCTGATCGGCATTGTGGTCGCGGTGCTGGCAGCAGTGGCGGCGGTCATGTGGATCTTGCACTCGCTGGGGCCGATGCCTTCTTTTGGTTGATGGCGACAGATACTTCCCAACCCACGGACGGATGAACACATGAAAACCACTATTGATCACCTCGTCATCGTGGCAACGGACCTCGACACCGGCTGCGCGTTCGTGACTGACGCGCTGGGCGTCGACCTTCAACCGGGCGGCGTCCATTCACGCATGGGCACCCATAACAGGCTGCTGCACCTTGGCCCCGGGCTCTACCTCGAAGTGATTGCCGTGGACCCGTCCGCCATACGTCCGGACCGGGCACGCTGGTTCGGCCTTGATCAATTGGCCCCCCATTCGCCGGCACACCTGGCGACCTGGGTGGCACGCACTGATGATATTCACACCGCTCGTGATGCCTGCCCTGGCCTTGTCGGGGATGTCGAACCCATGACGAGAGGAACATTGAGCTGGCAAATAACCATACCGGCTGATGGAAGCCTTCCCATGGATGGATCAGTCCCCACCCTCATTCAATGGGCGCCTGGGCTTCATCCGGCGGACACGCTCCAGGACAAGGGTTGCGCGCTATTGGCGCTGGATGTCTTTCATACGGATCCGGAAAAAATCAAAGCGATCCTGACGGCCATGAATTTTTCTGGCCCGGTTCATCTTCACGCACTGCAAGCGCCTTCGGCGCCCTACCTGGTTGCGCATGTTCAAACGCCAAGTGGGCTGAAGACACTGCCGCTTTTACACGTGTGAGTCTGTACAGAACAGCCAATTGTGGCGAGGGGATTTATCCCCGTTGGGCTGCGTAGCAGTCCCCTTAAATTTTGGGGTTGCTGCGCAACCCAGCGGGGATAAATCCCCTCGCCACAAGGTCACCATAACCCGCGCCGACCATTGACACGTAACCGAAGCGAAACGCAGCTATCCGATTTTCCCATAGTTGCTATCGATACCGGCGCCGTTCTCGTCCTCGGCCTCTCTCTCTAATCTGCCCACCAACGCGATCGACGACGATCGCCGCAGATCAAACCGACCTTATGGAGAGAGAAACGATGAACACATTCAACCGCACCCTCGCTGTCGCCACCCTGGCATTGGCCACCCTCAGCGCCGAAGCCGCGTCGCCGGTCCAGGCCGCTGCCAGCGCGTCTGCTGTCGGCAGCGTGGTCCAGTCCGCCAGCTACATCACCACCAAGGATGGCGTCCAGCTGTATTACAAGGACTGGGGCCCGCGCGATGGTCAGGTCGTGACCTTCAGCCACGGCTGGCCACTGGACTCCGACAGCTGGGAAGGCCAGATGATGTTCCTCGCTTCGAAGGGTTATCGCGTGATCGCTCACGATCGTCGCGGCCACGGTCGCTCCAGCCAGCCGTGGGAAGGCAACGACATGGATCACTACGCCGATGACCTGGCGGCGGTGATTGAAGCGCTGGACCTGAAGGATGTCACGCTGGTGGGCTTCTCGACGGGGGGCGGTGAAGTGGCTCGCTACATCGGCCGTCACGGCACCGCTCGAGTGAAGAAAGCCGTGCTGGTGTCCTCTGTTCCGCCGTTGATGCTCAAGACAGACACCAACCCCGGTGGTTTGCCTATCGAGGTGTTCGATGGCCTGCGCAAGGCGTCCCTGGAGAACCGCTCGCAGCTGTACCTGGACATTGCCTCGGGCCCGTTCTACGGCTACAACCGCAAGGGCGCCAAGCCATCCCAAGGGCTGATCCAGTCGTTCTGGGTGCAGGGCATGCAGGGTGGCAGCAAGAATACCTATGACTCGATCGCGGCATTCTCGGCGACCGACTTCCGCGGTGATTTGAAGAAATTCGACGTGCCGACGCTGGTGATCCATGGCGATGACGACCAGATCGTGCCTATCGACGCTTCAGGCCGGGCCTCGGCAGCGCTGATCAAGGGTGCTCGACTGATCGTCTACCCTGGTGCGCCGCACGGCTTGACCGAGACGCACAAGGATCGCCTCAATCAGGATCTGCTGACCTTCCTCAAGGAATAAAAGCCCAGATCCCTTGCTCGCGATGGCGGTGGGTCAGCTTGCCTCAATGCTGAATCGGCCGACGCCTTCGCGAGCAGGCTCGCTCCCACAAGGGGTTTGGGGTGGATTCAGGCTTTGCGGACACCGGGCATAACATTGTGGGAGCGAGCTTGCTCGCGAAAGCGGTGGGCCTGCTTGTATCAGTGTTGAATGGGCCGACGCCTTCGCGAGCAGGCTCGCTCCCACAAGGGGTTTGGGGTGGATTCAGGCTTTGCGGACACCGGGCATAACATTGTGGGAGCGAGCCTGCTCGCGAAAGCGGTGGGCCTGCTTGTATCAGTGCTGAATGGGCCGACGCCTTCGCGAGCAAGCTCGCTCCCACAGTTGTTTCAGGAGGGGGTTCGAATTCAATGCCGCAACAACTTACGCAATGGAATCTCATCCTTGCGCACCGGTGACTTGATGACGATGTAGCTGAAGTACTTGGAGATGCCGATGTTCTTGTCCAGCAGGCTTTCCATCACGTCCTGATAGTCCTGGATGCTGCGGGTCATGAAACGCACCAGGTAGTCGTAGCCGCCGCTGATGAGGTGGCATTCGAGTACTTCATCCACCAGGCGGATGTTGGATTCGAACTTGGCGAAGTCCTCACGCTTGTGGTCGCTGAGGGTGACTTCGGTGAAGACCGTCACCGAGTCGGTAATCTTGGCCAGGTTCAGATGGGCCTTGTAGCTGGAAATGTACCCCAACGACTCCAGTCGTTTGACCCGTTGCAGGCATGGGCTGGCGGACAAGCCCACGGCATCGGCCAGGCTGACGTTGGTCATGCGGCCATCTTTTTGAAGCTCTACCAAAATGCTGATGTCGATCCGGTCCAGTTTCGCTAAACCTTCCATCGCATACCTCTTGCCTGCCGTTTGTAAGACAATCTTCTAACAAAATCAGCGTCGTAAGGACAGCTGATGCTGAGCGACCAGATCAGCCATGCTGTTGATACAGTAGTCCGCCGCACAGGGTGCGGGAGACATGTCGGCGTTACGGCAGATCAGGCAGACAGCCCCAACCGACCGTGGGCGGGCGCCGGGACGGGTCACCTGGAGAATAGACTCGGCGCTCAGGCCATTGGCCGCCAGCCAATCGTGATCCTGCAACGGGTCGCTCGCCAGCGAAATAAAATCATCAGGCTCGATGCCCAGGCGCTCGCACAACACGCCCCGGTCCTCGGCATCGCGATCCCCTTGCACCAACAACCGATAGAACTTGCGCAGGTAGAGCATCGCACCCGGCGCATCCTCGAACAGCGTCCAACCGGCAGCCGAGCGGGCGAAGCTCATGCCCTCCTCCCAACTGACCTTGAGCTTCCAGCGCTCGGCCAATTGACGGTGGGCGAAACACAGCAAGCCGCTGAAGCCCAATTCGCCGAAACGCGGGTACAAGGCTTGCAGCACTTCGTCAAAATCGGCGAGCACCTGTGCTTTGTCCAACGGCTCGCCATGGTTTTCCAGCAACGGCTGCAACGCCGTCCAGACGCCGGAGTCCCGATCCACCAGGACCTCATCGCAGTCGATCAACAACGCCCGATATTCAGTCAGCCTCATCTGTAAAGCCTCCGATGATGTCCCATCGATCAACGCTCCATTAACCGCCACTGACGCTTGCCCAGGCAAACGTCATGAACACCGGCATCAGCCGAGGACGCGTGCCAAGGCGCCGTCGAGAATCTGCAACGCTTCGTCGATCTGCGCTTCACTGGTGACCAGCGGCGCCAGGAAGCGCAAGACGTTGCGGTACACCCCGCACTTGATCACCAGCAAACCGCCGGCCCGGGCCTCGTCGATCAGGCGTTGGTTGAGGTCGGCGTCCGGGGTGCGCGTGTCGTCATGCTTGATCAGTTCGATCGCCAGCATGAAACCGCTGCCGCGCACGTCGCCGATCTGCGGGTAACGGGTTTGCAGGTGCAGCAGGCCCTGGCGCAGGCGCTTACCCAGGACTTCACCACGGGCCAGCAGCTGTTCTTGCTCGTACGCCTCGATCACCGCCAGCGCCGCCGCGCACGACAGCGCATTACCGCCGTACGTACCGCCCAGGCCACCCGGCAGCGGAGCGTCCATGATCTCGGCCTTGCCGACCACACCCGACAACGGCAAGCCACCGGCGAGGCTCTTGGCGACCGTGACCAGGTCCGGCTGGATGCCGGCGTGCTGGAAACCGAACCATTTACCGGTGCGACCGAAACCGGTCTGGATTTCATCGAGAATCAACACAATGCCATGCTTTTGCGTCAATGCGCGCAGGCCCTGCAAAAACTCGGCGGGGGCCGACAGGAAACCGCCATCGCCCTGCACCGGCTCGATGATGATGGCGGCGACCCGCTCAGGTGCCACTTGGGTGGCCAGCAGCTCGTCCAGTGCCTGGAGCGCCATGGCGCTGGTGACGCCGCGATAGGCATTCGGATACGGCGTGTGGAAGACCTCCGGGGCGAACGGACCGAAGTTCTGTTTGTACGGCTGACTCATGCCGGTCAGCGTGGTGCCGAGCAAGGTCCGGCCATGGAACCCGCCGCGAAAGGCAATCACGGCCGAGCGGTTGGTGTGGGCCCGGGCGATCTTCACGGCGTTTTCCACCGCTTCGGCACCCGAGGTGAAAAATGCCGCTTTATAGGCGTGCTGGCCGCCGATCATTTCGCACAGGCGCTGGGCCAGGTCCAGGTAAGGCTTGTAGGCCACGACCTGGAAGCAGGCATGGGAGATCTTCTGCAACTGGGCCTGCACGGCCGCGACGACCTTGGGGTGATTGTGGCCGATGTTCAACACACCGATGCCGCCGACGAAGTCCAGGTAGCGCTTGCCGTCCACGTCCCATAATTCCGAGCCCTGGGCCCGATCGATCACCAGCGGGTGCGCGGTGACCAGGCCACGTGGCACGAATTGATCACGCTGACGGAGCAAACTTGGGGTTTCTTCGACTTTACTGTTCATTGGCATTTCCCATCGTGAGCCTCGCACCCAGGAAGCGGCTGCGGTGTGTTCACAGGTTAAGCGTTCGACACGATTGTCTAAGCCGAACTTGGTCGTTGAGAAATTCGGATCGACTGTTTACACCCCGGCAAACAGCAGAATCCTCCAGAGGCATTCCAGCCCCATGGAATCTGCCGCAAGAGGCACCTTGCAACGCAGTGCGATGCTGCTACGCCGGCCCTTTCGACAGATCCTGCTCTGGCGTTGAGGCATGCTAGGGGCTCCTTTATTTCAGGCGAGAAGTGACCCATGGCCCTGCTCTATAAAGCTGACCCGGTACGCGGCGAACACTGGCGGCGCCTGTTCGCCGAACACGCGCCGGACGTCGAATGGCGCGCCTGGCCAGACATCGGCGACCCACGGGATATCCAGTACCTGGCGGCCTGGCAGGCGCCGGACGACGTCGAAACGCTGTTGCCGAATCTGCAGGTGCTGTTCGCCTTGTCGGCCGGCGTGGATCAACTCGACCTTGGCCGCTTGCCAACGACGCTGCCGGTGGTGCGCTTGCTCGACCCGGGCATCAGCCAGGGCATGTGCGAGTACGCCAGTTTCGCCGTGCTCAGCCTGCACCGGGACATGTTGCGCTATCGCCAGCAACAGGCCGAACGCTGCTGGCAAGCGCACCGGCTGATGCCCGCCGGGCAACGCCGGGTGGGCGTCATGGGTCTGGGTTTGCAGGCACGGCAGATACTCGCCAGCTTGAAGACCTTTGGTTTTGCCTTGTCGGGCTGGGCCCGCAGCGCGCATCACATCGACGGGGTCGCGTGCTTTGCCGGCGACGAGCAATTGTCGGCCTTTCTCGGTCAATGCGACATAGTGCTGTGCGTCCTGCCGTTGACCGAGCAGACCCGAGGCATCCTCAACCGCCAGCTGTTCCAACACTTGCCCAAGGGCGCAGCGTTGGTCAACATGGGCCGAGGTGGGCACCTGGTGGAAGCGGACCTGCTTGAAGCCCTTGCCGACGGCCAGCTCAGCGCCGCGGTGCTGGACGTGCTGGAGCAGGAACCGGCGCCGATGGATCACCCATTCTGGCAGCATCCACAGATACTGTTGACCCCGCACATCGCGGCGATGACTCAGCCTGAAAGTGCCTTTGGCGTGTTGCTGGAGAACATCCGCCGGCATCAACGGGGTGAATCGATGCTGGGCCTGGTGGATCGTGAGCGCAGCTATTGAGCGCTCGAATAGCATGCTCCCCGTCACACCTCATCATGCGGTGACGTGCTGCTGTCTTTTTATAAAACAGCAGCTATGACGCTTACCAGGTGATAGCATTTGGCCTTCAACTATCTGAAGGATCAGCATGCATGAAGCAGAACGTAAGGACACAACGACTGGATAAGCTTCATAAGCTTGTGACTGCCTACACCGCCGAAGCTCATGAGGAAAAACTGCTACCTGCCGATCACCCTGCACTCGCCTGGTTCACCCCATTCAAATACCTGAATCCAGTTAGCTGGGCACTTGCCCCAAATAAAATCCCCTACGTAGCGGCCACTGCGTTGGTTGACAGTTATTCCTGCCTGCCGCGAAGACCAGACATGGCGTTTACCTATCTGTGGACGGCTACCAACAGTTGCTACAACGATCTCTATATGAAGTCATCTGCCCATGCGGAAAGCTTGGGAGACTCGAAAGCCATTGAAAAATCCCTGATTGAAATCAACAAGATCATGCAGTCCCAAATCGCCTTGCCAACCGCCTCCTCGCAGGGTCCCGATTTCAGCACCCCTCAAGAAATAATATTGGATTTCGCCCACCGCCTACCTGACAAGACACTGCATTTCGTCGCGTCTTACATCCTCAAGGGTATGGCTATCGAAAAACACAATGAGTTCGTCATAAAAAAAGCAAACAAAACCGGAAAAAAAGCAGACACCATCAGAAAAATTCATATTTCATCATCATACAAATCGTTTAAAACCAAGTTCAAGGTAATGTTCAATCATTTCTACTGGACCTACGGTGAGGCCTATTCCGCCCTATGTACGATTACCGAGAATCCGGACAAAACGGATGTAAGCTTCGGAATAGTCGAAAACGAAAAATCTCGAAAAATCACCCATGCGCTTGGAAAAGAGATAAAAACAATACTCATCAAGATACCTGCCATCGACCAATTCGATGACCTCGGCAAGCCCACCGTAAAAACCCCGGCCCTCTATTCAGACACCCAGAGACTAGAATTTCTCGTGTTTTGCCTTCTCTACGCCACCAGAAACAATAACGCGCACGGAAATGTAGCATCCAGGGTCGGCAGTATATATTCAGACAGTCAAAGCATCGTTGCCGCTACTTGGATTTTTTTGTTTGGCTATTTCTACCTTTCATTGATTCTCCTGTGCTTAGGCTCTATTGAACCCGATGACCTGCATATTCATTCACTCAACGCCTCCTTATTAGATAAAAAATGACTAAACCCGAATTCAAGGCATTAAGCGGTGAGATTTTCGACTTTGAAAATCTCACCGACAGAAATGACTTCATGCAGAATGAAGTGAGCTTTTGGAAGCCAAAACTCAAAAGTCTCAAAAAACACGACACATCGAATGTTCACCAGGCCCTGACGAATATAGCGGCCTGCGTGGAGATTTTTGAATATCACATCGCCATGGAAGAGCAATATTTTCTCGACGAAGAAGCGCCAGAAGAGGAGCTTTCGGACGTCTGGATCTATAGCAACTCACCCGCCACGATCAAATGGCTGGAGATTTATTCGAATGAACCCGCTATTGCCGGAGGTTTCTACGATGCAATTTTTCTAGGCAAAAGTGATAACCCAGGCTCATTTAACGACTTCAGCGGATACCTGGCCGCGTATGAATTCAAACTTCCCCTGCAAAACTCTTTCGCACAGCGTTCCACTTCAGAAGCGGCGGTGATACGTGGAATTCACTCAAACTTCTTCAAGATCAAATACAGGCTCGTAAAAAAAGCAAGAAAAGAAATGAACCTGTTTGCCCAATGGCAAAAGCAGGAAGAGGAGGCCTGGGCAACGCGCCTTGAGACGCTAGAGTCAACATATAAAGAGAAGCTTCGGCTGGAAGGCCCCGCGACCTATTGGGCAAAAAAAGCCAGTGAACACCAGACACGTGGTTATATCTGGACAGGCGTACTCAGCGTCACCTTGTTTTTCTCCGTCATCGGCCTATGGACATCCTTCAATCTATGGCTGAGTGGTGACCGCACACCGATTGCCCTCAATCAGATCGAGGGTGCGCTCATTTTCGTAACCCTTATCTCAACGTTGGCCTTTACCGTCAAAACACTCTCAAAGCTGGTTTTCAGCGCATTCCACCTTCAACGCGATGCAGAAGAACGAGAGCAGCTTACCCACTTGTATCTGACATTGAGCAAAGACACCCAAGTAGACGAGGAATCGAGAAAAATAATCCTCCAGTCGCTGTTCAGCCGCTCGGAGACAGGACTTATCTCTAATGAATCCGGACCAACCATGCCCGGACTGACGGACCTGCTGTCTGCTTTCAAAAAAGGCTGACAGCCACTGAAAGGTTATTCGCGCAGCACCTGCATACTTATCTATCGCGCTTTCGCGTCGGCCCAAGCCTGAAATCCGGCCCGGTATTTACTGCTGGCCGAGCAGCTGATTTGAGCAAGAAATGTGGTCGGCAAAGCCGTTGCTGACGGAACATACCGAATCAATTGGCGGCCCTTGCCAGGCCTCGTTGCAGGTGAGATACACACGCTTTCAGCGGATAAAACCGTCCGATCAAGCGCCTCTTTCAATGGTGATCTGCCATGTCCATTTCGCAACGCCCTACTTACTTCTATCGCGCCATGACCGCCACCGACGTGCCGGCGGCCCATGCCTTGTCCGTGCAGTTGAAATGGCCCCATCGCCTGGAAGACTGGGCGATGTTGCAACGCGTCGCCCAGGGGTTTGTCGTGGAAGACCAGGGTCGTTTGATTGGAACGGCGTTCAGCTGCGCCCAAGGGGACTACGCCACCATCGGCCTGGTGATTGTCGACGATGAGTATCAGGGCCAGGGGATCGGTCGCAAACTGATGGAACTGGCGATCGAGGCTTGCGGCTCGCGGACCGCCGTGCTCAATGCGACGCTGGCCGGTACCCCGCTGTATGCCAGCCAGGGGTTCGTTGATTTTGGGCATATCCAGCAGCATCAAGGGCAAGCGCTGGTGCCGGCCCTGCAAGAACTGGCCGCCGGCGAGCACTGCCGCGAGCTGGGCGAGGCCGATCACGCCGAGCTGATCAAACTGGCCAATGCCGGGAGCGGCCTGGAGCGGAGCGCTGTGCTCAATGATCTGTTCGAGGTCGTTGAACATTCAGTGGGTATCGAGCGCGACGGTCACTTGTGCGCCTTCGCCCTGCTGCGCCCCTTTGGCCGTGGGCGCTGCATTGGCCCGGTCATCGCCCAGACCCTGGAACAGGCCCGGCACTTGATCGCCGTGCTTCTGGCCCACGTGCCGGACGCATTCGTTCGCATCGACACCCCTTCAAACAGCGGCCTGGCCCCTTGGCTGGAAAAGGCCGGGCTCAAGCAGGTCGACACCGTCGCCCAAATGGCACGGGGCACGCCCCCGCAGGCGACCGGCGCGGTTCGGCAATTTGCGCCGGTGACCCAGGCCATTGGCTGAAACCCCCGCACTCCCCTCAACGCTTCCCTGGAGAATCTTCTTCATGCTCGAACCCACTGCAGTGCTGTTGGCACACGCCGATGGCCGCCTTGCCTCAACCCCGTTCACCCCGGGTTCGCTGGGCGCCAAGGATCCGTTCGACCGCCTCATCGCCTATGCCGGGGCGGATGGCATGGCTGCCGGCGTGGTCCGGGCGAGCGGACTGTTCAGCGTCGATGAATACCCCTTCAGTGAGACGCTCGTGGTGCACGCCGGCGCAGTGACGCTGCGCAGCCAGGGGCAGACGTTGCAGCTCAAGCCAGGTGAAAGCGCGGTGATCGGTCGGGGGACGGCGCTTGAGGTCGAGGCGCAACCTGGCTCGCTCTGGGCCTTCTGTGCCGATACCCAGCGCATCGAAACGCACCTTCCCGGGCTGACGGCACTCCCCGCCCACACCCTGCTCTCGCCTTCTGCTGCCCCGGATGACGAGATCCTGCTCAGCCCGCCGCCGCAATGTCGCTCGCACAATTTGTTTGTCGAGCAAGCGAGCAACCTGCGGATCGGTATCTGGGACTCGACGCCCTACACTCGCAAGTCACGACCGCACAAACTGCATGAGCTGATGCACCTGCTCGAAGGCAGCGTCACCTTGCAGGCAGCCGATGGCAGCGACTTGACGGTCAACACCGGCGATACCGTATTCGTCCCGCTGAATGCGCCGTGTGCCTGGAAAAGCAGCGTCTATGTGCGCAAGGTGTACGTCGTCAAGTAATCCGGTGTATGGCAGTTCCACCGCTATCGCGAGCAAGCTTTGCTCCCACAGGGGATTGACGGTGGATGTGAAGTCTGCGGCCAACCGAGAACCCAGTGTGGGAGCGAGCCTGCTCGCGAAGACGGCGGCACATCCAACATCACCACTCGCTGATCCACCGCTTTCGCGAGCAAGCTTTGCTCCCACAACGGGTGCGGGTGGATGTGAATCTTGCCGCCAACCGAGAACCCCATGTGGGAGCGAGCTTGCTCGCGATGGCGGCGGGACAGCCAACATCATCGCAAGCTGATCCACCGCTATCGCGAGCAAGCTTTGCTCCCACAACGGGTGCGGGTGGATGTGAATCTTGCGGCCAACCGAGAACCCCATGTGGGAGCGAGCCTGCTCGCGATGGCGGCAGCACAGCCAACATCATCGCAAGCTGATCCACCGCTATCGCGAGCAAGCTTTGCTCCCACAACGGGTGCGGGTGGATGTGAATCTTGCCGCCAACCGAGAACCCCATGTGGGAGCGAGCTTGCTCGCGATGGCGGCGGCACAGCCAACATCATCGCAAGCTGATCCACCGCTTTCGCGAGCAAGCTTTGCTCCCACAAGGGGGTTTGGCGGGTAGCGTCGGATCAGCAAAAAAAGCCCGCAGTGTGAGCGGGCAAAAGGTGTCGCAGGTTGGATCAAGCCTCAGAGCGCGGCGGCGATGGCCTGGCCAACATCCTGGGTCGAGCCTTGCCCACCCAGGTCGGGGGTGATGGGGCCTTCGGCGATGACTTGTTCGATGGCCTTGAGAATCCCATCGTGGGCCGCGCGGTAGCGTTCATCGCCGTTACCCAGGAAGTCGAGCATCAAGGCGCCGGACCAGATCATCGCGATCGGGTTGGCGATGCTCTGCCCATAGATATCGGGCGCCGAGCCATGCACCGGTTCGAACAGCGATGGGAAGCGGCGCTCCGGATCGAGGTTGGCCGACGGTGCGATACCGATGGTGCCGGCGCAGGCCGGGCCCAGGTCGGAGAGGATGTCGCCGAACAGGTTTGACGCCACCACCACATCAAACCGGTCCGGCTGCAAAACGAAGCGAGCGCACAGGATGTCGATGTGTTGCTTGTCCCACTTCACGTCCGGGTACTGCTCGGCCATCAATGCCGTGCGCTCGTCCCAATACGGCATGCTGATGGAAATGCCGTTGGACTTGGTCGCCGCGGTCAAGCGTTTGCGCGGTCGGGTCTGGGCCAGGTCGAAGGCGAACTTCAGGATCCGGTCGACCCCGCGACGGGTGAACACCGACTCCTGCAGCACGAACTCATGCTCGGTGCCTTCGAACATCTTGCCGCCGATGGAAGAGTATTCGCCCTCGGTGTTCTCGCGGATCACCACGAAGTCGATGTCCCCCGCCTTGCGCCCGGCCAACGGACACGGCACCCCCGGAAACAGCCGCACCGGGCGGATGTTCACGTACTGGTCGAAGTCGCGACGGAACTTGAGCAACGAGCCCCACAGGGAAATATGATCCGGCACTTTGTCCGGCCAACCCACGGCGCCGAAGTAGATCGCGTCGAAGCCCTTGAGTTGTTCGAACCAGTCGGCGGGCATCATCTGCCCGTGTTCCAGGTAGTAATCGCAATGGGCCCAATCGAGCACTTCGATGTCCAGCGACAACTGCCACTTTTTCGCGGCCTGCTCCAGTACCCGCAGTCCTTCAGGCAGGACTTCCTTACCAATGCCATCGCCGGCAATGGCAGCGATTCGAAATGGTTTGCTCATCAATCATGGCTCCCGGGTGTCGGTTCAAATGACGGTCGCATCACAGCCCACCGATGTGGAAGGCTTTGACTTCAAGGTATTCGTCCAGGCCGTACTTGCTGCCTTCGCGCCCCAGGCCCGACTGCTTGATGCCGCCGAAGGGCGCGACTTCCATGGAGATAAGCCCGGTATTGAGCCCGACCATGCCGAACTCCAGCGCCTCGCCGAAACGCCATGAGCGGCGCAGGTCCTGGGTGAAGTAGTAAGCGCCCAGGCCATACGGCGTGGCATTGGCCAGGGCCAGGGCCTGCTCTTCAGTAGTAAAGCGCATCAGCGGCGCCACCGGGCCGAAGGTTTCTTCGTTGGCCAGCAACATCCCGGCATGGGCCTCGCCCAGTACCGTTGGCAGGACGAACTGACTGTCGCCCTCGGGAACACCGCCACACAGCAGGCGCGCGCCCTGGCTCAACGCATCGTCGATGTGCCGGGCGACTTTGTTCACCGCCGCGAGGTTGATCAGCGGGCCGATCATCACGTCAGCCTCCAGCCCATTGCCGACCTTGAGCTTGCCCACCTCCTCCACCAGGCGCGCGGCGAAGCGTTCGTAGATACCGTCCTGCACCAGGATGCGGTTGGCGCAGACGCAGGTCTGGCCGGCGTTGCGAAACTTGCTGAGCATGATGCCGGCGACGGCCTGTTCCAGGTCCGCATCGTCAAACACGATGAACGGCGCGTTGCCGCCCAGCTCCAGGCTCAAGCGCTTGATGTGCTCGGCGCTCTGGCGCATCAACAGGCGCCCGACCGCCGTGGAGCCGGTAAAGGAAATCTTGCGCACCGTCGGGTTGCCGGTCAGTTCTTCGCCGATACCGGCGGGCATACCCGTCACGACGTTGAACACCCCGGCCGGAATCCCGACCCGCTCGGCCAGCACCGCCAGGGCCAGGGCCGACAAGGGGGTCAGGTCCGAGGGTTTGACAACGACCGGGCAGCCCGCCGCCAAGGCCGGGGCGCATTTGCGAGTGATCATCGCATTGGGGAAATTCCAGGGGGTGATGGCTGCACAGACACCCACCGGCTGCTTGAGCGTGAGCAGGCGTCGGTCGCCGCTGGGGGCCGGGATGGTCTCGCCATAGACCCGCCGGGCCTCTTCGGCAAACCATTTGGCGAAACCGGCCCCGTAGCGGATTTCGCCTTTGGCCTCGTTCAACGGCTTGCCCTGTTCACAGGTCATGATCAGCGCGAGGTCGTCGAGGTTGTCCATCATGGCCTGATACCAGCGCTCCAACAGCGCTGCCCTTTCGGCCGCCGGACGCGCGCGCCACGCTGGCCAGGCGCGCTCGGCGGCCTCGATGGCACGCCGGGTTTCCACGCCTTGCATCGCGGGTACACGGGCGAGCACCTGGCCGGTGGCCGGGTCGATGACGTCAAGGGTGGCGGCGTTGTCGGCGCCGAGCCATTGACCGTCGACGTAAGCGAGTTCTGCCAACAGGCTGGGGTCTTTCAATCGATTCTTGAGCATGGTCGCGTCCTGTTCCGAGGTGATTCCAGTCTAAGGAGATGCCACGGGGCAGGATGCTGAAAGCGGGGTTTGGGCAGTGTTGGATGCTGAAGTTTCGAGGTGGGACGGCAGGCTCTACCGAGCCCCAGGCTAAACACCGAACACTGAACATGAACATGAACATGAACATGAACATTGAACATTGAACACTGTGGGAGCAAAGCTTGCTCGCGATGGCGGTGGATCAGGCGACATCGATCAAGACCGTGTCATCGTTCATCGCGAGCAAGCTTTGCTCCCACAGGTGTGTTCCCATAGATGTGTTCCCACAGGTGTGTTCCCACAGGTATGCTCCTACAGGTGTGTTCCCATAGGTGTGCTCCTACAGGTTTGTTCCCATAGGTGTGCTCCCACCTTTTGTTTTGTGCAGGGCTTAGATTTTCAGGGAACCGAGCAACCCTTCCAGAAACCGCTCCCCTGCCTCCATCTGGCTGATCTCGATGAACTCGTCGGGCTTGTGCGCCTGTTCGATGGAGCCTGGGCCGCAGACCACCACGGGTACATCCAGGCGCTGCTTGAACAGGCCGCCCTCGGTGCCGAAGGAGACCTTGGTGGTGCCGGTGTCCGGGGTGGCGAAGTTTTTCAGGAAGCGCACGGCTTCGACGCTCGGATGAGTGTCGAGGCCCGGATAGACGTTGAGGGTTTCGATCTCGATGTCCGCGACGCTGGAGAGTTTCTTGGCTTCACGAACGATCACCTCGGCGCGCTCGCGCAGTTGCTCCAGGAACAGGTCCAGATCGTCGTCCGGCAAATTGCGCACTTCGAAATCCAGGGTGCACAGGTTCGGCACGATGTTCAGTGCCTTGCCGCCGACAATCTGCCCGACATGCACGGTGCTGTAGGGCACGTCGTAATCCGCATCCTGGGCGCCTTGCTCCTGCAATTGCTGCTGGCTCTGGCGCAACGCCGCGATGAAATCGCAGGCCACGTGAATCGCATTGACCGAGCGCGGTGCCAGCGATGAGTGCGCCTCCAGGCCGCGACAGTAGGTGCGATAGGAACCCTTGCCCTTGTGGCCGAGCACGAACTGCATGTTGGTCGGCTCACCGATCACGCATAGGAACGGTCGCACCGGCGCCAGGTGCAGCACGTCGAGCAAGCGCCGCACCCCCACGCAACCGATCTCTTCGTCGTGGGAAAGCGCCAGTTGTAATGGCCGGTTCAACGAATGGTCGGCGGCATCGAGCATGGCGTCGATGGCCAGCGCAATGAAACCTTTCATGTCACAACTGCCGCGCCCGTAGACCCGCCCATCGCGCACGGTCGCCTGGAACGCCGGAACGGTCCAGGCCTGCCCCGCCGCCGGCACCACGTCGGTGTGGCCGGACAGCAGGACCCCGGGCAACTCACTCGGGCCGGTGCTGGCGAACAGGTTGGCCTTCTTGCCGCTCTCATCCTTGACGATCAGCGACTCGATGCCCTTGCTCAGCAACAGCTCGCGCACGTACTCGATCAGGGCCAGGTTCGATTCTGAAGAGACCGTTTCAAACGCCAGCAGGCGTTCGAAAATGGCTAGCACGCGGGGTTTCATGAGGCCTTGCTCCGTTGCTCGGCACAAAGGGCGAACCGGCGGATGGAAAACGGCTCGATGAAGGTTCGAGTGCTGCCGGTGCTGATCAGTTCAGCCATGACATCGCCAACGCCCGGACCGAGCTGGAAGCCATGACCGCTGAAGCCGAACGCATAGTACAAGCCATCAACGTTGGCGCTGGGCCCCATCACCGGCAGGGAATCGGGCAGGTAGCCTTCGATGCCGCTCCACACGCGGATGATGTTGAGATTGCCGACGCCCGGCAGCAGCCGACGCATCTGGTCCAGTTGGTTGAGGATGCTGCGCGGCTCGACATAGGCCCGGCGGTTGAGCATGTCCGGCTTGCTGCGATAGCCGCCGCCGATGATGATATTGCCCCGGGGAATCTGGCGGAAATAGATCACTTCTTCAGGAATCTTGGTGTACACGCCGATCACCGTCGGCAAGGCATACGGCACCGGTTCGGTGACGGCCATCTGCGGGCCATTGGTCTCCAGCGGCACCGGCTCGCCGAACTGCGCCGAGAGTTTCTGGCCCCAAGCGCCTGCGGTAATCAACAGTTGCGCGGCGCTGAACTGGCGACCATCGGTGGTGCTGATGCTGAACCCATCACCGACCTTCTGCACCTCGGCCACCTCGGTGCGTTCCTCGATGCGTGCCCCGAGCCGCCGAGCCGCCCGAGCAAATGCCGGGGCTGCCAGACGCGGGTTGGCGTGACCGTCGTGGGGCGCATAGGAGCCGCCCTTGACGTCCTTGCCCAGAAACGGAAAACGCGCATGCAGCTCGCTGCCGCGATAGATCTGCAAGTCCAACTGCGCCGCTTCCGGTGCCGCTGCGTAAGCCTCAAGCTCGGGTATTTCATCCTCGCGATAACACACGCGCATGTGCCCGCTGGCGATGAACTCCAGGTCGTCGTCGATCAGCTCCGGCAGGCGCTTCCACAGCGCCCACGAGCGGTTGGCCAGTTCCAGTTGCCCGAGAAAACGCCCCTGCCGACGCACGTTGCCAAAGTTGACGCCGCTGGCGTACTGGCCGATCTGGTCACGCTCCAGCAGGATCACCGACTGCCCCCGTTGGCGCAGGAAAAACGCTGCCGCCGAGCCCATCAGGCCGCCGCCGACAATCACCACATCGGCTTTATTTTCCGTCATGGCGTCACCTCCCGAGTGAGCATCGAAAGTGGTTTCACGGGAGCCTGACCACGCTGGCGCCCCACCTCCTGCACCTGGACACCCGCTGCTGCTGCAATCACTTCGGCCCCGGCCTGGGAGCAATAGCGCCCCTGGCAGCGGCCCATGCCAACCCGGCTGAACGCCTTGGCCCGGTTGACTTCACAAGCACCCTTTTCGCTGACGGTGCGGCGCAGTTCGCCGGCGCTGATCATCTCGCAGCGGCAGACGATGGCCTCGTCCGGCAAGGCCTTGGCTTGTGCCGCCGGCCAGGGAAACGCCTGGGCCAGGCCGAGGCGAAACGCGTCCATCACCTTGAGCGCCTGGCGCTGTTCGGCGACGAGTGCGGCGTCCACCGGCTGCTGCAGATCGCTCAACAACGCCAAGGCGACCAGGCGCCCAGCGTGCTCGGCGGCATCGGCGCCACGAATCTTCGAACCATCACCGGCGGCGTAGACACCGCTGACCGAGGTCCGTCCCTCTTCGTCCGTGTCCAGCAGCCATTGGCTGGAGGCCTCGTCAAAGCGCAGGCGGCAGCCCGCCAGGTCAGCCAGTTGGGTTTCCGGGCGCAAGTGATAACCCAGCGCCACCGCATCGCACGCCACCGTCAAGGTTTCCCCACTGGCGGTACGAACTCGCACGCCACTGACACCGGTGGTCGTTTCTCCCAGAATTTGCAGCGGCGAAATACCCAGGTGCACAGCAATTTTCGCCCGATACAGCTGCGCCAACAATTTCATGCCGGTGAACAGCAAGCCCGGGCGCGCCATGAGCTTGGGCAAGGCCTTGATGCGCTGGCCCAGCGGCGATGTGTCCAGCACCGCCGCGACATTGGCGCCGGCCTTGAGGTATTGACTGGCGACCAGATACAGCAGCGGCCCGCTGCCCATGAACACCACCTGGTGGCCGATGGAAACCGCCTGGGCCTTCAAGGCGATCTGCGCGCCGCCGAGGCTGTAGGTACCGCCCAACTGCCAACCCTCGATGGGCATCAGGCGGTCGGTGGCGCCAGTGCAGAGGATCAGCGCGTCGTAATCCACCGTCGTGTGCTGGCTCTGGCTGACGCAGCACAATTGCCCGGGCGTCAGGTTCCACACCAGGGTGTCCGGACGGTAGTCGATCTGTGGGCGCAAGCGGTCGAAACTTTCGTGCAGGTCACGGGCCTTGTCCGCTTCGGTGCCATACAGCGTGGCGTAGGTGCGGGTGAACCCTTCGGGCTGGCGCCGGTAGATCTGCCCGCCATCGCGACGGTTTTCGTCGAGCAGGATCGGCTTGAAGCCCGCTGCGACCAGGGTCTGCGCGCAACGGATACCCGCCGGTCCAGCGCCTACAATGACTATCCGCGCAGCGGCCATATCGCCTCCGGTTGTTGAGTAATGATGTCCAGCCCTTCGCGTACTTCATTGGAGCAGGCCCGCAGGCGTTCGCCGCTGCGGGTCCAGACCCAGCAATCCTGGCAGGCGCCCATCAGGCAGAAACCGGCCCGGCTACCCGGATCGAATTCCGACTGGCGCAACGCCGGGCCGTGGGTCAGCAATGCGACCATCAGCGTGTCGCCCTGCAACGCCTCGACCGGGACGCCATCCACTTTCAATTTGACGACGGGCCGGCCCTGTTCGGCCAACCTCACGAAACGCGCGCTCATGCGTAGGCTCCCACGATCATGCTGTTTGAATCCTGTTGGCGCTTGAGCAGCTCGGCACTGTCGTGATGACAGAGCACCTCGCTGCCGCCATCGATGATCCGCCGGGGCGGCGCGGTGTGGTTGCACAGGCCATCGACCCGCACCGGGCAGCGATTGAGGAAGGTGCACAGCTGCGGCACCTCGGCGCGCGCGCCCAACGCCGGCAGCGTGCCGCACGTCGTGGTGCCACAACTTTCCAGCCAGCCCTGGCGCAACTCCGGCACTGAGTGGATCAACAGGTCGGTGTAGGGATGGAACGGCGCCTGGGCGAACGATTGCCGGCTGCCCTCTTGAACCTTGTGGCCGCTGTACATCACCACGATGTCGTCGCACAGCGCCCGCACCGTGGAGATGTCATGGCTGATGAACAGGTAGGACACCCCCAGTTGCTGGCGCAGGTCGCGCAGCAGTTCAAGGATCGCCGCTCCGACCACCGTGTCCAGCGCCGAGGTCACTTCATCGCACAGGATCAGGTCCGGCTTGGCCGCCAGCGCCCGGGCCAGGTTGACCCGCTGTTTCTGTCCGCCGGAGAGTTCGCTCGGGCGGCGCTCGGCCATGTCCCGTGGCAGACGCACCAGGTCGAGCAATTCGCCGATACGCTCACGCAGCGCCGCGCCCTTGAGGCCGAAATACATCTTCAGCGGCCGGCTCAGGATGGTGCTGATGCTGTGCATCGGGTTGAGCGCGGTGTCGGCATTCTGGAACACCATCTGGATGCGTCGGAACTGTTCGTCCGTGCGTTCGGACAGGCTGCCACCCAGTGGCTGGCCGTCAAACGTCAGCCCGCCCAGGGCCGGGGTCAACAGCCCGGCCACCACCCGCGCCAGGGTCGATTTGCCCGAGCCTGACTCACCGATCACCCCGATGGCCTGGCCCCTGCGCACGGTCAGGTCGATGTCTTCGAGCACCCGGATCGCCGGCATGCCGTGCTGGTTCTTGTTGCCGTAGCCGGCGGTCAAGCCCTTGATGGTCAACAGCGGCGTGTCTTCGGCCACGCCGCACGGCGGGCGAATCGTCGTGTCTGGCCGTGCCGCCGCCAGCAGGCTGCGGGTGTAGGCGTGAGCCGGGCCCTTGAGCAGCGGCGCGGTGGCGCTCTGTTCGAAGATCTGCCCGCCGTTGAGCACCACGATCTGGTCGGCCATCTGCGCCACGACAGCCAGGTCGTGGGACACGTAGACCGCCGTCGCGCCACGCTCGCGCACCACCCGCTTGAAGGCGCGCAGCACGTCGATCTGGGTGGTCACATCGAGGGCCGTGGTCGGCTCATCGAGCACCACCAGCAGTGGATCGCTGATCAGCGCCATGGCCGCCATCACCCGCTGCAGTTGCCCACCGGACACTTGATGGGGATAGCGTTGACCGATGCATTCGGGGTTGGGCAGCGCCAGGTCGCGGAACAGTTCGATGGCCTTGGCTTCGAGCACGGCCCGGCTGCCCAGGCCATGGATCAACGCCCCTTCCACCACTTGGTCGATAAGTTTCTTGGCCGGGTTGAACGCCGCCGCGGCGCTTTGGGCGATGTACGATACCCGATTGCCGCGCAGGCCTTGCAGCTCGCGCTCACTCAAGGCGAGCATGTCGTGCTCGCCAATCTGCACCACGCCACCGGCCAGGCGGCAACCGCGCCGGGCATAACCGAGCAGTGCCAGGGCGATGGTGGTCTTGCCCGAACCGGACTCGCCGATCAGCGCCAGCACTTCACCTTTCTCCAGGGAGAAACTCACGCCCTTGACGATCTCCACCTCGCTGCGCTCGCCACAGGCGACCACGCGCAGGTTCTCGACTCGGATCAATTGGCTCATATCAATGGCCTCCCGTACGTCGGTTGCGCCGCGAAGACAAGCGGTCGATAAACAGATTGACGCCAATGGTCAGGGTGCCGATGGCCAGGGCCGGAATCACAATGGCCGGCGCGCCCTGGTTGAGGCCGCCGATGTTTTCCCGCACCAGCGAGCCCAGGTCGGCATCCGGCGGCTGCACGCCCAGGCCGAGGAAGCTCATGCCGCTGAGCAGCAGGACGATGAAACCGAAACGCAAGCCCAGGTCGGTCAGCACCGGGTTGAGCATGTTCGGCAGGATTTCCACACAGGCGATGTACAGCCGGCGTTCGCCACGGGTGCGGGCCACTTGCACGTATTCCAGGGCCTCGATGTTCACCGCCATGCTGCGGGCGATACGAAACGCCCCCGGGGTAAAGCTGAGCACCGCCGTGCAAATCAACAGGGTCACCGACGAGCCGAACGCCGAGACCATGATCAGCGCGAGCATCTTGCTCGGGATCGAAATGAAGGCATCCATCAGGCGGCTGATCAGTTCATCCAGCCACTTCGGCGAAACCACCGACAGCAGCGCGCAACTGGTGCCCAGCCCACTGGCCAGTACTGCCGCCACCAACGCCAGGCCCACCGTGAAGCGCGCCCCCACGAGAATGCGGCTGAGCATGTCGCGGCCCAAATAATCGGTGCCCAATGGATACGTGGCGCTGAAGTTGTCGAAGACGTTATCGGAGACCACTTCCCCCACCGGGTGGGGTGCCAGCCATGGCCCGAAGATCGCCACCAGCAACCAGATCACGCACATCGCGGCGCCGATCAGGCCGAGCCAGGGGGTTCTGCGCGACACCTTGCCCAAGGCCAGTTCGGGCGCCGCAGGCGGGGATTTCACAATGAGATTGTTCATTGGTTTCTCAGCCTCGGATTGGACAGGATCGCGCACAGGTCAGCCACCAGCACCAACACCAGGTACGCCGTACAAAACAGCATGGTGCAGGCCTGGACCAGCGCCATGTCGCGGTTGGTCACGGCATCGACCATCAGGCTGGCGATGCCGGGATAGTTGAAGATCGTCTCGACGATCACCACCCCACCCAGCAGGTAGGACAGGCTCAGGGCGATGGCATTGGCGATCGGCCCGATGGCATTGGGCAAGGCATGGCGCAGCACCACCCGCACCGGGCTCACGCCTTTGAGACGGGCCATTTCCACGTAGGGGCTGTCGAGTTGATCGATCACTGCCGCCCGGGTCATGCGCGCCATTTGCGCGACGATGACGCAGCACAGGGTCATCACCGGCAAGGCGTAGGTACGCATGAATTGCAGCGGCGAAGTGATCTCGCTGGAATAGGACAGCGCCGAAAGCCAGCCCAGGTTCACCGCGAAAATCAGCACGGCAAGGGTGGCGACCAGGAACTCCGGCACCGCCACCATCGTCAGGGTGAAGAAGCTCAGGAAGCCGTCGATGCGTCCCCCTCGCCCCATCGCCGAGCCGATGCCCAGGATCAACGCCACCGGCACCGACACCAGCGCCGTGGCCGCCGCCAGCATCAGGGTGTTGGGGACCCGGCCAGCCATCAACTCGCTGACCGGCGTGGCGTTGGAGATCGACACGCCCATGTCACCGCTGAGCAGGCTCATCAACCAGTGCAGGTAGCGCAACACACCCGGTTGGTCCAGGCCCATCTTCACCCGCAACGCCGCCACTTGCTCAGGCGTGGCGAACTGTCCAAGGGACTGTTGCGCCGCGTCTCCCGGCAACACCGCCGTAATGGCGAACACCACCATCGATACGATCAACAGGGTCACGACTGCAGCGCCGAGGCGCCGGCCGATCAACCAAAGTGTGTTGCTATTCATCGCCCTACCCCTTGTGCCATGTCACGCCGCCAGACCACACGCATCAAGCGTCAAGCCAGACTTGCTCGGCGAACATATAGCCCATGAAACCGCCCAGCGGGTTGGTGCCATAACCTTTGACGCGTTGGTCGACGCCATCGATGTTGCTGATGAACACCGGGATGCCGATGCCGCTGTGGTTATGCACCAGGGTCTGCATATCCGCGTACATCTTGCCGCGCTTGGCTTCATCGGTTTCACCGCGAGCCTGGATCAGCAACTGGTCGAACTGCGGGTTTTTCCAGCCGGATTCGTTCCACGGCGCCGTCGACTGGAAGAACTGCGAGAACAGCATGTCGGCGTTAGGCCGCGGGTTGATGTTGCCGAAGCTCAGCGGGTGCTTGGCCCAGTGGTTGGACCAGTAGCCGTCGCTCGGCAGGCGGTTGACGTTGAGCTTGAGCCCGGCCTCCTTGGCCGATTGCTGCAGCAGCACGGCAACGTCGACCGAACCGGTGGCGGCTGGCGAGCACATCACCGGCATGCTGATGCTTTCCATGCCGGCCTTCTTCAGCAGGAAACGGGCCTTCTCCGGATCGTAGGTCCGTTGCGGCAGGTCGGCGTTGTAGAAACGGGCGCCGGGCGCAATCGGGTGATCGTTGCCGACCCTGGCGAAACCCCGGAAGATCGCCGACTTGACCTGTTCGCGGTCCAGCAGCAGTTTCATCGCCTCGGTGAACTCCGGGCTCTGGCCGGGCAGCTGGTCCTGGCGAATGATCAGGTCGGTGTAGTTACCTGACGGCGAGTCCACCACGCGATGGGTGGTGCTTTCCTTGATGCGCGTGGTCGAGCGCGGGTTGACCTCGTTGATGATCTGCACGTCGCCCGACAGCAACGCGTTGACCCGTGACGGCTCGTCACCGATGCCAATGAATTCGATCTCGTCCAGGTACGGCAGGCCAGGCTTCCAGTAGTTGGTATTACGCGCGCCGATGGAACGCACCCCAGGCTTGAACTCCTTGACCTTGAACGGACCGGTGCCGATGCCCTGGTTGAAGTCGCTGGTGCCCTCGGGGACGATCAACAGATGGGAAATGGCCAGGATCGATGGCAGCTCGGCATTCGGGCCGCTCAGGCGTATCTGCACTTCATGGGTGCCGGTGGCCTTGACCTCGGCAAACTGCTCGGCCAGCGGCAAGACCTTGGAACCGGTGATCGGGTCTTTGTGACGCATCAGGGAAAACACCACGTCGGCGGCGGTGAGGCCCTTGCCGTTGTGGAAGGTCACTTCCTTGCGCAGGGTAATCACCCAGAGCGTGGCGTCGGTGGTGTCAATACGTTCGGCCAGTTCCAGTTGCGGCACCATGTGGCTGTCGAAACGCGTCAGGCCGTTGTAGAACATGTAGTGACGCACGTAGTCCGTGGACGATGAGCCTTTGGCCGGGTCCAGGGTATCGGCGGTGGAACTGGAGATACCGGCGACCCGGATACGCCCGCCGGGCTTGCCTTTGCCGGGGCTTGCCTGCTCATCGGCAAGCAGCTTGCCGGCGGCGCCGAACAGGCTGCCGGCACCCGCTGCGGCCACACCGGCCAGTCCGAGCATCTGCAATGCATGGCGGCGCGACATGCCGCGGTTGAGCCCTTCGAAAACACGCAGACTTTCTGTACCGGTGATCAACTGGTCTTTGATGCCGTTTTTAGTGTCACTCATGTCAGTTCTACCTTTCGGAAAATGATAGGGCTCGATTACGTGCATTAACGCAACGTGGTTGAAACGCCAAACAACCCGGTGAAACTCAGTGCAGGTAGTCCTGCAAGCGGTAATACGCGCCGACCAGCGGCAAAAACCAAGGCTTGCCGAAGTGCCCGGGAATGGCCGGCCAGTCCAGTTCGCGCCAAGGGTTGGCCTCGACCTTGCCGGCCATGACCTCGGCCATGACCTGCCCCATGTGCACCGACATCTGCACGCCGTGGCCGCTGTAGCCCATGGAGTGATAAACCCCGCCATGCTGGCCAGCCCGAGGCAGGCGATCGGAGGTCATGTCCACCAGGCCGCCCCAGCAATAGTCGATCCGAGTGTTCGCCAACTGCGGGAACATCTGCACCATGGCCGCTTGCAACACCTTGCCGCTCTTGGCGTCGGAAACACTGTCGGACATGGCGAACCGCGCACGGCCGCCAAACAGCAAACGGTTGTCCGGGGTCAGGCGAAAGTAGTTACCGATCATGCGGCTGGTGACATAGGAACGCCGGGCCGGCAGCAAGCTGTCGATCAGTGCCTGGGGCAGGACCTCGGTGGCGATCACGAAGCTGCCCACCGGCACGATCCGCCGCCGATACCAGCCCAAACCACCCTGCTGACAGGTACCGGTCGCCAGCAGGATCTGCGAGGCTTGCAGCGCCCCTTTGCTGGTGTTGACTCGATAACCGCCGGCACTGGCCTTCCAGTCCTGCACCGCCACGCCCTGGAAGACCAACGCACCGTGACGGGCGGCCGCTTGCGCCAGGCCGACGCCGAAACGCCCGACATGCATCTGCACGCCATTGCGCTGCAACAGGCCGCCGTGAAACTGCGCCGAATTGACTTCCGCCCGCGTCTCCTGGGCCGAGAGCAACTCGACCTCGGCATCGACTTCCTTGCGGATCAATTCACAGGTGCGCGCCAACCCTTCGTAGTGCATCGGCTTGGCAGCCAGCTTGAGCTTGCCGTTGCGCTTGAGGTCGCAAGCAATCTGCTCTTGCTCCACCAGCGTCACGACGCTCTGCACGGCGCTTTCATAGGCTTGGTAATACGCCCGAGCCTTGTCGGCACCGAGGCTGGCGGTGAGTGCCGCGTAATCCTGGGCCACGCCGGTGCTGCAATGCCCGCCGTTGCGCCCTGACGCCTCGCCAATCACCCTGCCCGCTTCCAGCACCGCCACGCTGGCCCCCTTCAAGGCCAGGGCCCGCGCCGCCGCCAGACCGGTGAAGCCGCCACCGACGATGGCGACATCGACCTGCCCGGGCAATCCGCCGAGCTGAGCACCGGTGAACGCCGGTGCGGTGTCGAGCCAATAGGACTCACTGCCCATGTCTAACCCCTTTCGCCTTCAAGCGTGCGTCGAGACTCAGAGCCCGACCAGAGCGGGCAACCCGCCGATGTCCGGGATCTGGTGGTAGCCAAAGGCAGCGTTGGCCGGGTGTTCATGACCGCGGGCGACGAAGGCTTTGTGCTTGATCTTCATGTCGTGGGCCGACATCAGGTCGTAGCGGAAGCTCGACGACACATGCAGGACGTCTTCCGGTCCGCAGCCAAGGTTATCGAGCATGAATTCGAAGGCGGCCAGGCGCGGCTTGTAGGCCTGGGCCTGCTGGGCCGTGAAGACTTTATGGAAAGGTGCGCCGAGCTTGTCGACGTTGGACATGATCTGCTCGTCCATCGCGTTGGAAAAAATCACCAGGGGGATCTTGTCGGCGATTTTCGACAGGCCCGCCGGTACATCGGCGTGGGGGCCCCAGGTTGGCACGGCGTCGTAATAGAGCTGGCCTTCGCCACGATATTCGACGCCCCAACGCTTGCAGACCCGCATCAGGGAGGTCTTGATGATTTCATCATAGGGCCGCCAGTCCCCCATCACCTGGTCCAGGCGATAAGCGGAGAAATCCTTGACGAACTGGTCCATCTGCCCGGCATCGACACGGTCAGCGAACAGCTCGCGGGTCATGGTGCCCATCTGGAAATTGGTCAACGTGCCGTAGCAGTCGAAGGTGATGTACTTGGGTCGAAGAAAGCTCATGAGTGCGGTCCTGGATTGTTGTTGAAGGCTCGACGAGGCGAACGATGGCGCCTTTCGTGAGGCATCGGTGCAACGCTGCATCACGTTTTCATTACAACACCATGAGACCGTGGATAAATCGTTAAAAATACCGGCCGCTTGGTACAAACCACCGTTTTGCGGGGCTCGCTCAGCAGACTTTGCGGGATGCTCCAGGCGTGGGCGTTGTGCCCGTGTTTCTTCGGTTTGCGGACAGTTATGGTGCGCCAAACGACTCTGCAAAGCGTTGTTTTCGGCAGAATCTACGCTTGGCGCAGCAGCTTCAGCATCCGCGGTGAATGGGCTGCCGTCATCGCGAGCAGGCTCGCTCCCACAGGAGGGATGGTGGTGGACACAGGTTCAAGGACCGCCGCCGATCCTTTGTGGGAGCGGGCTTGCTCGCGAAAGCGGTGGGTCTGCTTGCAAGTGTGGTGAATGGGCTGGCGTCTTCGCGAGCAAGCCCGCTCCCACAGGGGGGTGGTGGACACAGGTCCGAGGAACGCCACCGATCCTTTGTGGGAGCGAGCCTGCTCGCGATGGCGGTGGGTCGGTAGGAGCAGTGGCCTATTCAGACCTTCAGTTCGGCCTCCAGGAAGCTCACCAACGCCTGCACCCGCGCGCTGCGCAGTTTGCGCGAGGGCACCAGCAGGTTGATGGGGGCGCTGTCGAATTGCCAATCGGCGAGCACCCGTACCAGGCGGCCGTCGGCGATGGCTTTGCTGACGTCCCATTGCGAACGCAGCACCAGCCCCAGGCCCTGTTCGGCCCAGCGTCGGGCCACGCTGCCATCGTTGCTCAACAAGGCAGGCTTGATCCGCAGGGTCTTGCGCCCGTGTGCGTTGCGCAGGTGCCACAGGGTGACATCTTCATCGTTTTCACGAATACAGATGCAGCGGTGCTCGGCGAGTTGCTCCGGCACTAGCGGTGTGCCGTTCTGCTCCAGGTAAGCGGGACTCGCGCACAGCCAACGGTCATTTTGCGTGAGAGGCCGGGCGACCCATTGGCTGTCGCTCAGGTGACCGATGTGAATCACCGCATCGCTGTCATGACGGTCAGGCCAGGGCGTTTCCCGTAGATCCAGATGCAGGCACAGCTGCGGATGCAACCTGGCAAAACGGGCCAGCAGCGGCGCGAGGCGTTGGCGTCCATAGCCGAACGGTGCCGCCAGCCTGAGGGTGCCAGCCAGTTGATCGTCTTGCTGCCTGAACGATTCGGGAAGCGCTTCCAGCTGTTCCAGCAACAGCGCACTCTGGCGCGAGAAACGCTCGCCGTCGGCGGTCAGGCTCAGCCGCCGGGCGTCGCGATTGGCCAAGGTCAGGCCCAGGAGTGTCTCCAGTTTGCGCAAGCGCATGGACAGCGCTGGCGGCGAGACATTGAGGGCCCTGGCAGCGGCGCTCAACGATTCGCAGCGTGCCAGCGTCACGGCCATGCGCAGGTCTTCGAGGCTGATCATTCAGTTCAACTTAATGATTGATGACAGCGCATTGAACCACGGCTTTACGATGACTGAGTAGAGTCGAGCCTGTCTTTTACCCGCGAGCCTCGTTCATGCCAGTCTCAATTGCTTCCCTCGATACCCCGGTCGCGCTCATCGACGTGCCGCGAATGCAGCGCAATATCCAACGCATGCAACACCGCATGGACGCCTTGGGCGTGCGTTTGCGCCCGCACATCAAGACCAGCAAATGCCTGCCGGTGGTTCAGGCGCAGCTTGCAGCAGGCGCCAGCGCCATCACCGTGTCGACCCTCAAGGAAGCCGAGCATTGCTTCGCCGCCGGCATCCACGACATCTTTTATGCCGTGTCCATGGCGCCCGGCAAACTGGCCCAGGCCCTGACGCTGCGGCGCAAGGGCTGCCGCTTGAGCATCTTGACCGACAGCCTGGCGGCGACGCAGGCCATCGTCGATTTCGGCAGGCAGCACGACGAACGTTTCGAGGTCTGGATCGAGATCGATTGCGATGGCCATCGGTCCGGCGTGCGCGTTGAAGACGATGCACTTGTCGACATCGCCCGGCAACTCAGCGAAGGCGGCATGCAGTTGTGCGGCGTCATGACCCACGCCGGGTCCAGCTACGAGCTCGACACCCCCCAAGCGCTGCAAGCCTTGGCCGAACAAGAACGCCACCTCTGCGTCAGCGCCGCCCAACGCATCCGTGCAGCCGGGCTGGCCTGCCCCGAGGTCAGCATCGGCTCCACACCCACGGCACTTTCGGCGCAAAGCCTGGAAGGCGTCACTGAAGTGCGCGCCGGCGTCTATGTGTTCTTCGACCTGGTGATGCACAACATCGGTGTTTGCCAGGCGGACGAGCTGGCCTTGAGCGTGCTAACCACGGTCATCGGTCACCAGCCGGACAAAGGCTGGATCATCACCGATGCCGGCTGGATGGCCATGAGTCGTGATCGAGGTACGCAGCGCCAGCAAACGGATTTCGGCTATGGGCAGGTGTGCAGCGAAGCCGGTGACTGGATCGAGGGCGCGCTGCTCACCAGCGCCAACCAGGAACACGGCATCGTCACCCTTTCCAGCCCCGGGGACATCGATATCACCGAGCGGTTTCCCATCGGCAGTCGCCTGCGCATCCTGCCCAACCACGCCTGCGCCACCGGTGCGCAATTCCCTGATTACCACGCCTGCGATGCCTCGGGCGCGGTGCACACCTGGAGTCGTCTGCATGGCTGGTGAAATCGAGTTGATTCACACAACCCAGGCGGCCGCTGCGGGCGGACATTACGCTCAAGCGGTTTTGCACCAGGGCGTCTTGTACGTGTCCGGACAACTGCCAGTGCGCGCCGATGGCAGCCACAGCGTCGACCAACCGTTCGAAGTGCAAGCCATCATCGCCCTGGACAACCTGATGGCGATTCTCGGCGCGGCAGGCCGCAGCCCCAACGACCTGCTGAAAGTGACGGTCTATGTCGCCGGCATCGAACACTGGCCGGCTTTCGACCGGATCTACGCCCACTATCTCGGCGAACACCGGCCTGCGCGCGCGGTGGTGCCCGTCCCGGCCTTGCACCATGGGTACCTGATCGAAATCGAAGCGCTGGCCCGTGCGCGCCCCTTCCCAACGGCATGAGATGAACCTGTGGCGAGGGGATTTATCCCCGCGGGGCTGCGCAGCAGCCCTAAAACAGTGAACTCAATCTTCCTGGCACGCCGAGTCGCCTGGCTTGGGGCTGCTGCGCAGCCCAGCGGGGATAAATCC